>CAZCAK010000033.1:0-10178 GCA_964496605.1 uncultured Acidiferrobacteraceae bacterium
CCGAGTTGGCGCGGGAGGCGCGCTTTATCGCTTTGGCTATGATGTTCGCGAGAGCCAAAATCAAACGCACACAGCTTGGCATGAGGCCAACGTGGAATTAGCCCTTTCCGTCGTCAGGTCCGAGTTTCTTTTTAATGATGGCGGTCGCCACGTCGCCAGCTATTTTTGTCGCTACAGGATGATCGTCGGTGAACCTCTTAATTTTTCGACCGATGCCTTCTTTGTACGGTCGCGTGCTCGAACCTATTTGCATCAACTTCCAAGTAACATCGTTGCCGGATACTTTGGGGAATATGCGCGCGCTGTTGAAGTGAATAACCTCGCCTTCGCTGTTTTCGTAGTGGCCCCAGACTCGGCTTTTGTCACCGCTAACGTATGTCGTTCCGATCGGAATCGACTTGTCCCCACCTACACCTCTGCGGTTACCCCCGTAGCGCGGCATTTTGCCTCCTTGGGAGGCGCTGATACGACGGGTGCAGTAGTCGCGCTCCGACCCTCACAGGCGCGTGCCGCATCGTCCCTCCGTGGTTGTGGCCTGCTGCTTCCGTCGATGTTCTCAGGCATCGGCGGTGGCCGTGGTTGTCGGGGCGCGACTACCGCGCCCGTCTTGTACGGTCGCGCCAAGGGTGCGACGCGTCAAGCGGATCGGCGTGGTCCGTCGGTGGCGGGGGTGGCGGTGCGGGTGTGCGAGCAGGCGCCCCTCTGGTACGCAAGTATAACGTCCCGCGATCTTCGAATCGGCTTCGCAGGCGCGTCGGGCACAGGCAAGTCGACCTTGGCCGCGATCGTGTCCGACAAGTTCGGCCTGCCCGTGAACCCGGTCGGATCGCGATCCGTCGCCAAGGCGATGGGCTTCGCCTCGCCCTACGACGTGGATGCGGCTGGCAAGCGCGCCGAGTTTCAGAAGCGCCTCATGTCCGAGAAGATCGCGTGGGAGGCCGCGCACGACCGGTTCGTCGCGGATCGGACGACGATCGACAACTTGGCCTACACGGCGTTTCACGACGTGCACGCCATCGACCGGGAGACGATCGACGCCGCGGCCTTGGGCCTTCGGCGGTACACGCACGTGATCTACTGCCCGGTGTCCGCGTTCTGCTCGGTCGGGGACGATCCGGCCCGGGTGAAGGACGCGGCCTACCACGAGCTGTACGACGCGCTCCTGTTTGGGCTGCTGGAGAAGTACGAGGTTCGAGGGATCTGGATGACCTGCTGCTTCCGCGATCTGGATGTGCGGGTCGAAGAAGTTTGCAAATACGTGACGGAGGGTCCGTGAGCTACGGCGCGAAGATCCTGCTTGATTCAATCAGCACAGGCGGTCGGCGGCTTACAACGTGGGAGTTGACCTATCCGCGGTTCGTGCACGCGGAGCTGATGACGCACAGACTATTCAGCCGCAATTCCGCTTCCTCCCGCGCGATCCCGAACGAGAAGCTGCGGCAGCGCGTGAAGGACGATCCGGCGATGCCGCTGTGGTGGGGCAAGAACCAGGCAGGGATGCAGGCACGGGAGGAGTTGAGCGATGACCCGTGGTTCGGGACGTACGTGGACGGCGGTCCTCGCCAAGGAATGAGCGAGAGGGACAGCGCGCGAATGGAGTGGCTTCGCGCCCGCGACCTGATGCTAGAGGCGTCCGAGAGGCTCGCGAAGATTGGTCTCCACAAGCAGCTTTGCAACCGCTTGATCGAGCCGTGGATGTTCATCACGGTCATCGTCTCGGCGACGACGTTCGACAACTGGTTCCATCTTCGCGATCACAAGGACGCGCAGCCCGAGATCGCGTGGGTCGCCAGGGAGATGCACAAGGTTTACAAAGGGACTGCGCCGACGGAGCTGAAGATCGGCGAGTGGCACCTTCCGCTGGTCCACGTGCAGGACTGGATCGACGCGGCGGCCTTGATCCCGGGCGATCCGGACCGGCAGACGGTGATCGGGATGCTCAAGAAGGTCTCCGTCGGACGCTGCGCCCGCGTGTCGTACCTCACTCATGACGGCAAGCGCGATCTGCGCGAGGACGTCGCGCTGCATGACCGGCTGATTGCAGGGATGACGACGGGCGATCCGCTCCACATGAGCCCTTTCGAGCACGTCGCGCAGGCGCTCGCTGACCCGAACGAACCGTCGGGGAACTTCAAGGGCTGGAAGCAGTACCGGAAGGAGTTCGCGGGGGAATGCCGGTGAGGATCAAGAAGAGCGACGACGGGCGCCACTCGATCGTGGGCGTGGCGCCGCTCACGCGCGAGTCGTCGGAGGCCGCCGCGCTTCTCGTTCTGGAGCAGCTCGTCTGTGACAACCTCCGGCTTCCGGTCCTGCCGAAGCTCTACGACTCCAAGGTGCGCTATCGAGCCGAGGCGGGGTCCGAAGCCTACGTCGACGCGGCGGCCTGCGTGCGCCGTGGGTATGCCGACGCGGCCGAGATCGCCGCGTGGCGCTGCGCCGAGCTGCGGCGGGAGGGTTTGGACGCGCGGGTGATGATCAAGCGCGAGCCGCGGGTCGAGGTGGAGGGGCACTATTACTACTACGTGGTGCGCGTGCTTTTGCCTGACGGCACGATGGATGACCCGGTCAAGGAGATCCAGAAGACGTCGTCGGATGATCTGCCGGCGATCCCTGCTGAGATACCGGGGAGCAAGCTGTGATGAAGTGGCTCGCCGTCGTGGTAGGATGACGGACATTGAAGGCAGTACGGCGCCTCAAGACCGTAACGTGGACGAATTATGAAGACCACGATCGGCGACATCTGGGACTACTTGCCCACGCACCGCGTTTGCGTGACCACCAACATAGGCTGGACCACGCGTGGCGGACGGAATCCGATGGGCCGCGGGATCGCGCTCCAGGCCGCGCAGCGGTTCCCGGACTTGCCCGCGCTCTACGGCGTCGTTTGCAGGTCCGATCGCGAGCATACGAATGTGGTCGAGTACAAGATTGGGAGGACGGGCGCGTTGAGTGGTCCGTTGAATGCGGCGAGCGCCTTGTTTCCTTCGCAAGGCTTGATCATGTTCCCGACCAAGCCGTTCAACCCGGATGCGCCGCATCTGTCCTGGCACGGCAAGGCGTCGCTGGACTTGATCGAGCGAGGCGTTCACCAACTCGCGGGGGGCTGGTCGAACGTGCCGGTGGCCCTGCCGTTGGTCGGGTGCGCGAACGGCGGGCTCCGGGACACGGACGTGCTGCCGATCCTGGAGCGGCACTTGAAGGCGGACAACTTCCTGTTGGTGTTGAGATAGTCGATGGAACGAAACACTCCGTTCCGGATCGTCGCCGATCTCGTGATCATCCTGCTGCTGACCGCAGGCGCCGGCCTGATCTACGTGCGGATGAAGGACGCGCCGAAGGCGGATCCCGTGCCGACCTGCCGGTGCGAGTGCACGGCGAGATGCGAGATGCCGGTCCCGGATGGAGGCTTGCGGTGATCGACCTTCTCGACGATCTTCTCAACACGATCCACTCCGCGCTTCATGCCGTCCGGGAGCGCTTGCGCCCGAATTGCCGCCGGGTGATCCTGCGCATGGTGATCTTCGGCGTGCAGACCCGGACGCGTTGCGGCGAGATTTCCGAGTGGGGCTGCGACAGCGGGTACTGTGGCGATTGCTGCCACCAGCATTGCCATTGCGGATCCTGCGGCTGCGACGGAGGCGAGGGTGAAGTCGTGTACGATGCTTTGAAGCCGAAGAAGGCGGAGAGGATGCCGTCGTGAGCGATCTGGACAAGAAGCTGGCCGCGATCGATCTCCCGCCCGAGATCAAGGCGTTCATCCTCGCCGTGCTGGGCACGTGCGAGGTGGCGATCCGCTGCGCCCGGTGCGATCAGACCTTCTGGGCGAAGCCGATCGTCGAGTTGATCGACATGGCGAGGGAGGACGTGGAGGCCGCCGTGTCCGTCTTCGGTCCGAAGGCCAGCATGCACGTCTGCAAGGGGACGCGGGCGTCGTGACAAACGCCAAGGAGAAAGACGCACTCCTCGACGAAGCGCTCGACGCGATCGCAAAGCTGGCTGCGCGCGATCTCGTGGACCCGGTGAAGGCGCAGCGCGCAGCACAGCTTTGTATGGTCATCGATCAGATCCGGCGTTTATTTGTCACGCGCGTCGGCGAGTTGATGGGGCGTCGAGGTATGAATCGGCTCATGATGCAGAACGTGATGAATGTTGCGGACGGCGGTTACGGGATCGGCGACGATAACGTCATGGATGTGATTGGAAATGCCGCCGTCATGCCCGGCGGACCGCTTCACGGCGGAGGCGCGAAGGACGTCGTCCGCGAGATCATCGCCAACGTCGGGCCGATCGTTGCCGTCGCGATGCGGAGGCTGGAGGGCGAGGCGCGGAAGGCTGAATTGAACGAGTTGATCGCGCTCAGGGCGGCCAAGTCCACGCTCGGCGATCCGACGGACGAGGTCGACGCGCGCATCCGGGCGCTCGGCGACGGGATCTTGCACAAGGCCGCGGATGCGGCGGAAGGACGTCAAGATGGACAGCGACTTGATCTGGTTCATCCCCTCGTACCTGGGCGACGTGCGCCTGCGGGCGGATGGGAAGAGGACGATCCTCGTCTCTGCGCAGGTGACGGTGGCGGAGAGGGAGGCGATCGCGAGGCTGGAGGTACACGCGCTGAAGAAGGGATGGGCGAAGTCGTGGCCGTCGTGGGGGGCATCGTCCCTGCCTGACGTCGTTCTTGATGCGCCGATCGGCAAGGTTGCGCCGATCCTCGCCAAGGCGCTCAAGCCCGGCCGGAAGATCGTCTCGGCGATCCGGTTCGAGGACGGCAAGATGGTCGAGGTCTCCGAGGCGGAGACTACGGACGACGGGAAGGCGGCGGCGAAGGAGGGCGGTCCGTACCGCGAGGAGGGGAAGATTGTGGCCTCCGCGGCGTCGAAGATCGAGGTTCCGCAGCCTCCGCCCAAGCCCACCGCCGCGACGTCGGTTGCTGCGCCGAGGCTCGGTTGTCCCGCCCCGGATTTTGCCAAGGCCGAGATCAAGGCAAGGGGCGTTCTCGGCGCGTTCCTCTCGCCCGATCAGATCGAGGACTTCCAGAGGTACAACCGCTTCATCTCGATCGGAGCGACGACCGGACACCGGTACATGATCACGTCCCGGCATGCGCGGGACAGTCTCAGCCGCTATCAACGGACCCTCTACGATCTCGACCAGGAGGTGGCGCTCTGCGTCCACGACTGGGACGTGCCCGCCGCCGAGGAGATGCTGGCGCTTCACGTCTGCGTGTCGCTGCCGGGGTACGAGGTGTATGTGCGACACCTGGAGGGGTAATGATCCCCGCCCTCCTCGCGTTCGTCGCCGGCTTCGGGTCCGAGGCGCTCGCTACGTTGTGGGTCTCCGCCGTGGAGCGCAAGCATGCGGCCGTCGCCGGGATCTACGCCGCCGCGTGGGCAGCGCTCGCGCTTCTCGGTTTGGAGCGGGCGCTGCACGAGACGTTCGCCGCGATCGCGTGGGTGATCGGGTACGGGGCCGGGGCGTTTACGGTGGTTTGGTGGACGAAGAGGAAGCAGGCCGTCGACGAGATGATCGATTCGGCTGGGTATTTCCGAAGGACGCGCGAGAAGGCGAAGTTGGAGGAACGCGAAGCGTCGAGGTTCGATCGTGGATAACCAGAGCGGCGTGACGGAGGGGCGTATCCTCTATCATCGGTGGAGGTTTCTCGGCTTCGAGTACAGGTCGGATCTCATCTCGCGCGACTACATGCGCAGGTGGACGTTGAAGACGCCGTTGGGGATGTTGCGTCTGCATCACATCCTACGCGGTGATCACGATCGCCATTTCCATGATCACCCAATGGATTTCGTCTCCTTGATCCTGGCCGGAGGGTACGTCGAGCATCGTCCAGGCGGCGTTTCTCGCCGCTGTCTTCCGGGCGATGTCGTTCGCCGACGGGCGGAGGATCTGCATCGGCTGGAGCTGTTGAAGTCGTCCGCGTGGACGCTGGTTGTTACCGGGCCGATCCGTCGTCAGTGGGGGTTCCAGACCGAAGACGGGTGGATCCTCGCGGGCGAGTACGACGCGTGGCGCGCGGGGAAGGCGTAGATGGCGCGCGGGGATTGCTCCCGCTGTCGCCAGCCCGCGATCTTGAACGGGCTTTGCGCCGAGCACCTGGCGCTGGGCGCGGATCCGAGGCGCGACAAGGAAGGTCTTCTCGACGACGGCGTTTGCGCATGCGGCGCATCGTTCACGCGCTGCGGCCTGAAGGACAGGTGCGATCCCTGTCGGCGGAAGGCCGCGGGCGAGGATCGGATCTGCGCCAACGCCGGGTGTGGAAACAAGGTCAACCCGCGGGCGCCGCGGGCGTTCGAATGCGACCCTTGCAAATGGTCGAAGGCACGGGGAGAATCGCGTTCGTGACCGAGCGGCTGATCCATCCCCCTGCGCGTGTCGTCCGCGCCGTCGCCGAGGTGCTCGGCGTCAATCCGCAGTTCGTCCGCGCCAAGGACCGAGGCACTGCGACGATCGCGTTCGCGCGCCACGTCGCGTGCTATCTCTTGCGCGAGCTGAACGGGTGGTCGTATCCGGAGATCGGGCGCGCGATCGGGCGCGATCACACGACGGTCCTGTTGGGGATCCGATCGCTTCGGGAGCGTCTTGATCTGGGCGATGACGAGCTGGCGGACATCGTCCGGCGATCGATCGATCGTCTTGCGCCGCCTGCGATCCTTGATTTGCAATCGGGAGACGAGATGCCCCCGCAGTTACCGACTCAAGAGAATACGCGCATGGAAGCGCCCGCCGTCCGCCGGCATCTTCTGGACGAGCGCGTGTCGATCACGCACAAGTTCCAGGTCGGCGGGTACAAAGGCTACATCATCGTCGGCCTGTTCGACGACGGATCCCCAGGTGAGATCTTCATTCGCATGGCGAAGGAGGGGTCCACGATGAAGGGGCTCCTCGACGGGTTCTCGCTCGCGGTCTCGATCGCGCTCCAGTATGGCGTTCCGCCGGCCAAGTTCTGCGAGAAGTTCGTCGGGACGGCGTTCGATCCGTCCGGGCCGACGGTCAACGCGGCGATCCCGGTCGCCAAGTCGATCTTCGACTACGTGTTCCGCTACCTGATCGACAAGTTCCCGGCGGTGCGGTGCGACTACATGGAGATCGTCGCGCGGCAGACGGGAGTCCCGATCGTGGAGGAGAAGACGTTGATCGAGGAGTGCGTGCCGGTCGCGGAGGAGCCCGCGTTCGTGCGTTGCCCGGGGGATGGCGTCCATAGTTGCGGGCATGCGGCGCACGAAGGACCGTGCGCGGCGAACGCGTTCGCGATGCACAAGTGCCAGTGCGAGGGGACGGCTTGCTGACGGTCGCGATCTACACCGCGCCCGAGGCGCGGGACATCTCCGTCAAGCCCGATCCACAGGGCGGGTTCGTGGCCATGTGGAAGGGCGACCGGCGGAAGCCGCGTCCGATCGGTCGCGGGACGACCTGGCAAGCCGCGATCGCGGATTTGCGCCGGAAGGAGAAGTAGATGCCGTATTCCGACGCCGACTCCGTCGACGAGCTGGACTTGTCGGTCCGGGCCGCCAACGCGTGCCTGAACCACGGCATCCGGACCGTCGGCCAGCTCCGCGCCCTGCACGTCGCCAAGGATCTCGCCAAGATCGGCCTTGGGGCCGAGCGCCACCGGAAGGCAATCGCCCAAGCGTTGGTGGAGTTCGACGCCAGGCCCAAGTTGCCCAAGGTCGATCGGTTCGCGATCGCGAAGGCGGCCATGCTCGCGCTCTCCGCCGCGGATCGGGCGAAGATCCACGCCGAAGTGGGCTGCTGCGCCTGCGCGAGCGCGACCAAGTTCCTGGTCGAGAGCCCGCGGATCGCGGCCGGGGCGGTCTTCGGCGGCTTGATCGCGGCGCTCTGCGGCCCGGATCCGAAGAAAAAGTCGTGAGGAGGTTCCGCACATTGAAGCCGTTCTGGGTCGCGGATCGGGAGGCGGCTGAGCGATTGGATTGCGTGGAAGATTGGCGCATCGGGAATCGTTGCCCGAAGCATGGGTGTAACGGTGTATTTTTGATTCGGGACGATAACTTCCGTTGGTATTGTCCTCTGCATGGGTATGACGGAATCACGCTTCCGCCGTGTCCTCGGTGAAGAAAGGAAGCAAGCCATGAACAAGCTGCTGGTGTACGGCGCGATCGCGCTTCTCGGATCCGGGGTCCAAGCCGGATTGAAGTTATGGGAGAAGCGCGAGCGCAGGCGCCGGATGGACCCGGCGAACTGGAGCGCGGAGGATCTGGCCCGCGTCGTCGCCCTCAAGAAGCTGGAGATCGATCGCGATCGGGAGGTGGCTGCGGCGTACATGGAGGCGATGGGCCTGTTCGACGGCGGATCGCGTCCTCGTGCGGTCCGATCTTGATCTTGATCTTGATCTTGATCTTGATCTTGATCTTGGCCGTCAAGACGTGTACGAAGTCCGCATGAAGACGAAGACCAAGATCGAATTCTCCAAGGGCCAGACCGTCCGGTTCGCGATCAAGACCCGCACGGGGACGACGCGCGGGACCGGCACGGTGAAGAAGCTGCCGCCCAAGGTGGTCGCGCGGGGGACCGGGCGGCTCACCGTGGTGGACGGCGACGGCAAGCCCTGGCGGCCGTATCCGTCGGAGGTGAAGTCTGTGTCCAAGGCCAAGGCGCCCAAGGCGGGCAAGCAGTCCGCGCCCAACGACTTCTACTCCTACGCGGGGTAGTCCTGCCGCCGATCGTCTACGCGCGGCTGGTCGAGGCCGGCGCGCTCACCGTCGAAGACTTGATCCGGTTTGCCGCGGCCACAAAGGATGCGCGCCGGGCGCTGGTTCATCTCGTCGAGTCCGACGGCTTCGCGAAGGAGGCCGCCGACGCGATCCGGGTGCTTCGCCGGGAGGCTTGCGTTCCGCCGCCATCTGGGTGATGCTCCCGGTTGATGGCCTTCACCCGTTGGAGCGAGGATCGCCCGAAGCCCGTGCGCGCGACCGCGGGCGACGTCTTCGTGGCGCTTTCCCGCGACGGGCAGATGATCGAGGCGCTCCATGAGATCTATCGGAAGCTCTTCGAAGGTCCGCGCTTGCGGGTCGGCGCTGATCTGAACTCGCAGTACGCCCCAGCTCACTTCATCTACGTCAAGCCCGGCCGGGCGCGGGCCGAGATCTCCGAGGTGTCCGCGTGGATCCGGGATCGGTTCGGGGATCCGGCCGACGTGCCGCCCGAGACCACGCCCTTCGGCTACAACTCGCTCAAGTACGACGGGTGGGTGCTGCTCTTCGCCATGCTGCTGCACGGCAGCGACAACGCCATCAAGAGCAACTTCGTGGGATCGGTCGCGGGCATGTCCTGGGCGGGGTACAGGAGCGCGCGGGCGACTCCGGCGACCGGATCTGGATCGGGCGCGGCTCCGCAGGCGCAGCAGCCTCGATTCCGTGCGATCGGCGTCCGGGGATCCGATTGGGAGGAAGGAGGGAGTGCGGGATCGGGGGCGGCTTCGCCGCCAAGGCCGCCGTCACCGTCATCTCCGCCAGCCCCGGAGAAGCCGGGGTTCATCGAGAAGTGGTTTGGGATCAAAGGCAGCACGACGCCTCAAGATCGTGACAAGCCCGCGACGAGGGCAGCGCCTCAACCTGCGCGTGTGATCGAGGAATCCGAGGACGAGGATCTCTCGGAAGAAGAGGTGAAGTGGGAGCTTGCAGAGCTTCGCCGTCGGTCCGAGGCCGAAGCCGCGCGACGGATCGTGTTGCGCCAGATCGTGGAGGAGGAGAAGCGGGGGCGCGGACGGGGGCAGGGCGCTGCGCACGCCGAGTGGATCGCCGCCGGGTGGACGGTGGGGAGCGACGGGATGTTTCATCCGCCGTCGCGAACCCCGGAGCAGATCGAGGCCGAAAAGAGGATGCCGCAGTTCGGCCGGTGGAACAAGCCCGTCAAGCGCGGGGGCGCGGCGAAGGTCGTGGAAGAGCCGCCCGGCGAGATCGAGGTCCAGCGCGCGAAGATGATCCTGGAGGAAGAGGCGCGCGCGGAGGAGCGGCGCCGGCTGGCGGCCGAGGCGGAGGGCAAGTCGACGGTCGAGAAGCTGGCCCGGCCGTTCAATCCGAACAACCCGGGGTCGATGTAGAAACAAAGGCAGCGCGGCGCCACAAGACCGCGACTAGTTCAATAGAATCAATTTCGCTCGCGCCCCACGCGCTCGCGCCCCACGCGCTCGCGCCCCACGCGCTCGCGCC
>CAZCAK010000034.1:0-10177 GCA_964496605.1 uncultured Acidiferrobacteraceae bacterium
GATCGCTGGGACTCGCTGCGCGCTGACACTTATCCGTTTACGCGCCACGCATTTTTAGCGGCGCTGGAACGTAGCGGCTGCGTCGATACGCGTAGCGGTTGGACACCGACATTCGTCTGTGCTTATCGCGATGCGTCACGCACGCAGCTCCTCGGTGCGGTGCCGCTATATCAGAAACTGCATTCTTACGGCGAATACGTCTTCGATTGGGCCTGGGCCAGCGCCTACGCGCGCGCCGGCTTACGTTATTACCCGAAGCTCATCGTCGCGATTCCGTTTACACCGGCAACCGGTCCGCGCGTATTGATTGCGCCCGGCACCGAACGCAGCAGCGTTATGCAGGCGCTGATTGAAGGCGTCGCGCAAGAAGCCCAGACGCGCAATGCGTCGTCGGTGCATTGGTTATTCACCACCGACGAAATTACCGGCACGCTGGAGCAACACGGTTACTTGCGCCGCACCGGTTGTCAGTTTCATTGGGAAAATAACGCCTACGCCGATTTCGATGGATTCTTGGCGACCTTCGCCGCGCAGAAGCGCAAGAAGATTAAACGCGAGCGGCGCTATGTCACCGACGCCGGCGTCAGTTTCGATGTTCTCACTGGCGACGCCATCGAGGCACATCATTGGCACACCATGTATCGTTTTTATCGTTCGACGACCCAAAAGCACGGCGCCGTGGCGTATCTCACGGAGGAATTTTTTCTGCAAATCGGACGCGATATGCCCGAGCAAGTGGTGCTGGTGTTGGCGCGGCACGAAGATCGCTATGTCGCCGGCGCACTTAATTTTCGCAGCGCCGATACTCTATACGGCCGCTACTGGGGCTGTGTCGAAGAATTTCACAGCCTGCATTTCGAGACCTGTTATTACCAGGCACTCGAGTATTGCATCGCGGCGAAATTGCGCCGCTTCGAGGCCGGCGCACAAGGCGAGCACAAACTCGCGCGTGGCTTTTTACCAACGCCGACCTATTCGCTTCACTGGTTAAGTCATCCGGAGCTGCGCGACGCCGTCGCGGATTTTCTGGTGCGCGAACAAAGCGGCGTCGAGTACTATATGAGTGAACTAAACGAACACTCGCCGTATAAGAAGGACTGCCCATGACTGCCGCCCTCGACGCAATTGCCGCGCGCAAGCTGAACGAATATCCGCTCGCGGAGTTGAAGTTGATATATCGCATTTTGCATGCGCAATTAATGCAACACATAGAGCTGATCGATGCGCAGTTACTGCAAGATCTGCAGGCTTATCTGCAGGCCCGCGCCGGCGCCGAGGGCGTAATCCTTGCCGACCACGCCCAATGGGATCACTGGCTCGGCAATGAGGCGATCCCCTGCGAGGAGCGTCTGCAGGACCGCCGCACGCTTTAAGCATCGGCGCTTGTCGCCAAGGCGTTTTCGCGGGAATAATCGTTCCGCGTATGCACATCCTCAACGCCCAATTGTCGTTCCCTCCGGTCGAGCACGCTGGCCCCGAAGGCCTGCTGGCGATCGGTGGCGATTTGCGGTGCGAACGGTTGTTGCTCGCCTACCGAAACGGCATCTTCCCATGGTATAACGTTGGCCAGCCGATCCTGTGGTGGTCGCCGGATCCGCGAACGGTTTTATTTCCCGAAAAATTAAAAATTAGCCGCAGCCTACGCAAAACTCTGCGTGCCGGCGCCGTGCGCGTGAGCCTCGACCAAGCCTTCGAACAGGTCATGCGCGCCTGCGCCGCACCGCGACGTAAAGATCCTGACGGCGGCACTTGGATCACGTCGGAGATGATCGCAGCCTATAGCGAGCTGCATCGACGCGGTTACGCGCATTCGGTCGAGGTCTGGCAGGGCGAGGAACTGGTCGGCGGCCTCTATGGCGTGGCGATCGGCAAGGCGTTCTTCGGCGAATCCATGTTCAGCCGCATCAACGACGCCTCGAAAATCGCCCTGGTGTACTTGGTACGACAACTCGCGGCTTGGAATTTCGGCATTATTGATTGCCAGCAAAAGACCGCGCATTTGCTAAGCTTAGGAGCGGAGGAGATCCCACGAACACAGTTTATGGCTTTGGTGCGGCAATGCGTGGATGCGAACCCGGCACCGGGCCCGTGGGTACTTGAAATCGACCAGAACATCGATTCTTTGACTGCATGACGACGCGTCCAAATTTTCCGAATCTTTATCTCTCATTGCCGCATACCTGCAGCTATATCCCGCAGCGTCTGGCGAGCACCTTATTCATGGACCCGCAGTACCCGCTCACCAGCGATCTCTACGGGGACTTCAACCGCCACGGCTTTCGTCGCAGCGGCGACCTCATCTATAGGCCCCACTGCCGCGACTGCACCGCTTGCTTACCGGTGCGGATTCCGGTCGAGCAGTTTCAGGCGACCCGCGGCCAAAAACGTACCTGGAGAAAGAATCAGGACTTAACCGTCAATTTAATCGAACCGCGCTTCGAGCAAGAGCACTTCGAGCTATTTTTGCGTTATCAGGACCTGCGTCATCCAGGCAGCAGCATGGGGAGTCCGAACCCAGAAAAATACATGCGCTTCTTGGTTGGGCGGCAGATTAAAACCCAATTTGCGGAAATCCGTCTGCGCGAACAGCTGCTCGGTATTGCGGTGGTCGACCTGCTCCCTGATGGACTTTCGGCGGTGTACACGTTTTACGAACCGAACATACCGGGGCGTGGCCTCGGGGTTTATTCAATTTTGTGGCAGATCGAACATACGCGCCGTCTCGGTCTGCCGTGGTTGTACCTGGGCTATTGGATCAAAGAGAGCCCGAAGATGGCCTACAAGGTCAATTATCAGCCGCTGGAAGTCTACGAAAACGGCCATTGGGCCGGGCTCGAGCGTGCCCCCACCACCAAATAAACGACCAAGTAATTCTTTACTCTTTCGGAGTACATGCGGCATCATACGCCGCCGCGGCAGCCCGCCGCTTACCGTTCCTGCGCACGAGAGGCATGTCCAAAGAAGAACATATTGAAATGGAAGGTACGATTGTCGAGACCTTGCCGAATACGCTGTTCCGCGTAAAGCTTGATAACGGCCACGTCGTCACCGCCCATATCTCCGGCAAAATGCGTAAAAACTACATCCGCATCCTCACCGGCGATAAAGTCACGGTACAGCTCACCCCTTATGACCTAACCAAGGGTCGCATCGTTTTCCGCGCCCGCTAAGCCGCATTGTTGTTTATTTAATTTCCTGAGCCCAGGACACGCGCTGCGTCACTAACAGCGCACGCGGCAATTCGAAACGCAGAGCCCCGGCGACATCAAAGACGATTCCAGGTCGCGGTCGCACCGAGATCCATAGCAGGTTCAGTTTGACATTGAGGTCAACGAAGACGACTTCGTGGAATTGTTTGAGGACGTACTCGATACGCGCCAAGGCTTCTGTTAATTGGCCCTGAGGCAGTTCACGCAGCCCCGGCAGCAACATCATGAAATCGCCGAGCAGACGGCCGCTCTCATCACGCGTAGGCACTCGCCGATGCAAGGGTTCGGCGGCAGTCCATTGCCCGACCCGCGCCCGGCGCAATTGCATCAATTAGCTTTCCGTAACCTTCGATGGCGTGGGCGCGAATTCCAACACCAACTGATCGTTGCGTTCGCTGACCTTCACGATACCGCCGTTGACCAATTCGCCGAACAGCAATTCGTTTGCCAGCGGCTTTTTGATCTTTTCTTGAATCAGGCGCGCCATTGGACGTGCACCCATCGTCGGCTCGTAACCATTGCGCGCCAACCAGCGTCGCGCTGCGATGTCGATCTCGATGCTCACGTGCTTCTCTTCCAGCTGGCCTTCGAGCTCGAGCACAAACTTGTCGACCACGTGGCCGATCGTCTCTTCGTTGAGCGGTTTGAAGCCGATGATCGCGTCGAGGCGGTTGCGGAATTCCGGCGTAAACATCTTCTTCAATACCTCGAACACATCACCGGTGTGATCTTGCGACGCGAAACCCATCGAACGCCGCGTTAACTGCTCGGCGCCGGCATTGGTTGTCATGACGATAATGATGTTGCGGAAGTCCGCCTTGCGTCCATTATTGTCGGTCAAGGTACCGTGGTCCATGACCTGCAATAGCAGATTGAACACATCTGGATGCGCCTTCTCGATTTCATCGAGCAGCAATACCGCGTGCGGATTCTTGCTGATTTGTTCAGTCAACAAGCCGCCTTGATCGAAACCGACGTAGCCCGGCGGCGCGCCAATCAGACGTGATACGGTATGCCGCTCCATATACTCCGACATGTCGAAGCGAATGAGCTGCAAGCCCATCACATGCGCTAGTTGTTTCGTGACCTCGGTCTTGCCAACACCGGTCGGACCGGCAAATAGATATGAGCCAATCGGTTTGTCCGCGGTACGCAAACCGGAACGTGCCATCTTGATCGACGCCGCGAGGGCCTCAATCGCCTCGTCTTGCCCGAATACGACCATCTTGAGATCGCGCTCGAGCGTCTTGAGCGCCTCGCGATCGGAACTCGATACGCTCTTAGGCGGAATGCGCGCCATCTTCGCTACGATCTCTTCGATTTCGCCGACGCCGATGGTTTTCTTGCGCTTGCTCGGCGCCATCAAATGCACGCTGGCACCGGCCTCGTCGATGACGTCGATCGCCTTATCTGGCAAGTGCCGATCGTTGATGTAACGATTCGACAACTCAACCGCGGTACGCAGCGCGTCGTTGGTGTATTTGACCTTATGATGTTCCTCGAAGCGCGACTTTAACCCGCGCAGGATTTGCACCGCCTCTTCGACCGAAGGTTCCGCCACATCGATTTTTTGGAAGCGGCGCGATAAGGCGCGGTCCTTCTCGAAAATGCCGCGATATTCCTGATAAGTCGTAGACCCAATGCATTTCAATTCACCGCTCGCGAGCGCCGGCTTCAACAAATTCGAAGCGTCCATCGCGCCACCCGACGCCGCACCGGCACCGATGATGGTATGAATTTCGTCGATGAACAGGACCGCATTCTCATGCTTCTTCAAATGACCGAGAACCGTCTTCAGACGCTTTTCGAAATCGCCGCGATATTTAGTACCGGCCAAGAGCGCGCCCATATCGAGCGCGTAGATCGTGCTATTCACCAGAATGTCCGGCACTTCGCCGTCGACAATTTTCTTCGCGAGCCCTTCAGCAATAGCGGTTTTGCCGACACCGGCTTCGCCGACGAATAAGGGATTATTTTTGCGGCGACGGCACAAAATCTGAATCGTACGCTCGATTTCGCGATCGCGTCCGATTAACGGATCGATTTTGCCAAGGCGTGCCTGCTCGTTGAGATTAACCGTAAACATGTCCAGCGGGCTGCGCTCGGCTGCGACCGCGCTGTCTTCGCTCTCTTCGCTCGGCGCCGGTTCGCCGGCCTCGCCCGGCAATTTGGAAATGCCGTGCGAGATGTAATTCACCACATCGAGGCGGCTAATGTTCTGTTTGTGTAGAAAATATACCGCGTGCGAATCCTTCTCACCGAAGATTGCGACCAACACATTGGCACCGGTGACTTCTTTTTTACCGACACCTTGCACATGCAGCACCGCGCGCTGGATCACGCGCTGGAACCCCAAGGTCGGCTGCGTATCGACGTCGCTGCCGGGCGATAGGGTCGGGACGTTCTGTTGTAAGAAACTACTGAGACTGCGCTTCAGTTCGTCGATGTTGCCGCCACAGGCGCGCAACACGCGTGCCGCAGTCGGGTTATCGAGCAGCGCGAGTAGCAGATGTTCGACAGTGATAAATTCGTGGCGCTTTTGACGCGCTTCTTGGAAGGCAATATTGAGGGAGAACTCTAACTCTTGCGATAACATCTTGGCCTCCGCATGGCGCCTAATCCGGCTCCATTGTGCACTGCAATGGATGCTGGTTTTCGTTTGAAAAAATCGTCACCTGTTTCACCTTCGTCTCCGCTAGCTCACGTGTATAGACGCCGCAAACGCCAATCCCTTTTTGATGTACGTGCAACATAATACGTGTCGCTTCTTCCCGGTTTTTCGAGAAAAACCGCTGCAGCACAATGACGACAAACTCCATAGGAGTATAGTCGTCGTTGAGCAGGATCACCTTATACAACGGCGGCTTCTGCAGCCGCGGTTTTGATTCTTGAACGATCAGCTCGTCGTTGTATTGCGGTTGCTTACTGCTCATGGCCTAAGAATTCGGAACGGGCTCACTGTTTGCATTTTGCGGGTGCTTCATAATATTTCAAGCGGCCTTAGTTTGGCCCTGTATCCCTAACAGGATATCCAAAATTCGCGCCATTGCCCCCTACCGTTTAGCGGAAGCGATTCTTGACTTGACATCGAAAAAGCGGATTATTGGCGCGGCGTAACGCGTGTTTTAGGGCTCTGAAGGCGCATTTTTCGGGTCGACGTCGTTACGGATTGGTACAGGAAGTTAGGCAACCATGCGGGTTTAGGACCCGCGCGCATTAGGGGGAGTTTGTATGGCAACAGGTACGGTCAAGTGGTTCAATGCCAGTAAAGGCTATGGGTTTATCTCTCCAGCCGGCGGCGGTGACGATGTGTTCGCACATTTCTCCGCCATCGAAATGGACGGGTACAAAACCCTAAAAGAAGGCCAGCAAGTTGAGTTCGAAATCCAGCATGGCCCCAAAGGACCGCAGGCCTCACGTATTCGGTCGGTGAACTCGTAATACACCCCGAAGAGTTTGGAGCAGTCCCACCCCAAAAACCCGGCGCAGCCGGGTTTTTTTACGTCATACCCCCCCCGGCGCAGCCGGGTTTTTTTACGTCATATCTCCCCCGGCGCAGCCGGTTTCAGCAACTGCCATTGGGTCATATTGAAGGGCATTTGCGCAAAGGGCCGGGTGCATTAAAAGTGCGCGATCATCGCCGCGCCAAAACCCGACGAACTCACCTGCTTTGCATCGTTCATCAGTCGCGCGAGGTCGTAGGTGACAGTCTTGGCTGCAATCGCCCGCTCCATGCCTTTAATGATGAGGTCGGCGGCTTCGGTCCAGCCAAGATGTCGTAGCATCATTTCTGCTGACAGAATAATGGACCCCGGATTTACTTGATCCTTGCCGGCATATTTCGGCGCGGTCCCATGTGTCGCCTCGAACATCGCGACCGTATCTGAAAGATTGGCCCCGGGTGCGATACCGATGCCGCCGACCTGCGCCGCTAGCGCGTCGGAAATATAATCGCCATTGAGGTTCAAGGTGGCGATGACGCTGTATTCGTCCGGCCGTAGCAAAATCTGCTGCAGGAAGGCATCGGCGATGACGTCCTTAATGATAATTTCACGTCCGCTCTTCGGGCTCTTAATACGGTGCCATGGACCTTGGTCGATCAGCATCGCGCCGAACTCGCGTTTGGCGAGCGCATAGCCCCAATTTTTAAATCCGCCCTCGGTGAATTTCATGATGTTGCCTTTGTGCACCAAGGTGACCGAGGGGCGGTCGTGTTCGATGGCGTATTGGATGGCGCGGCGAATGAGGCGCTCGCTGCCCTCGCGCGACACCGGTTTAATACCGATCGCCGAGGTCGCCGGGAACCGCACGCTGGTGACGCCCATAGTGGTCTGCAAGAAGGCGATCACCTTTTGCGCCTCCGGCGACTCAGCAGCCCATTCGATACCGGCATAAATATCTTCCGAGTTCTCGCGGAAAATCACCATGTCGGTTTTTTGCGGCTCCTTCACCGGACTCGGCACGCCTGCGAAATAGCGCACCGGTCGCAAACAAACATACAAGTCGAGCTCTTGGCGCAAGGTCACGTTGAGCGAGCGAATACCGCCGCCCACCGGTGTGGTCAGAGGGCCTTTGATCGACACGAGATAATCGCGCACCACCTCCAGCGTTTCGTCCGGCAGCCAGACATCGGCGCCATATAACTTCGTTGCCTTTTCGCCGGCGTAAACCTCCATCCAGGCAATTTTGCGCGCACCGCGGTAAGCCTTTTCGACCGCGGCATCGACCACGCGACGCATCACCGGCGTGATATCGACGCCGGTGCCATCGCCCTCGATGAACGGAATGATCGGCCGCGCCGGGACGTTGAGACTGCGATTGGCATTAACAGTGATTTTTTCGCCGTCGTTCGGCACGACGATTTTTTGATATGACATAAAATCCTCGAATTAAAATGATGCGCCGATGCGCAAGTACACCTGGTTCTCGCCCAGCGTGTCGAAACCATGCGCATAACCCAAACGTAGTTGCGCCGGCAAACCATAGAACAAGATCGTATTGGCACTGAGCTCGAGGCCCGCGGCGTCGTAAAATTTATCGGCGCTGCTGCCGTCATGCCAAACCGAACCGCTATCGTAAAACACCGCGCCGTGAACGGTATCGAGCGCGAGCGGAAATGGTTTCATTAGTCCGCGCTCGACCCGCGCGAGCGGAAAGCGCCACTCGGCGGTGGTCAACAGCATGCGTCGATCGGAAAGCTGCGGCAGCCCACGCGCGTAACCCCGCAGGCCGTAGCGCCGCTGATTAAATAAATTATCGAACGTCGCCGGGCTAATCACGGATTCAAGCACACCATTCGATGACGCGCCTTGCGAACCACCGAGTTCGAACGCGCGCGGGTTACCGACACCCCAACCTTCGACGAAACGCAAGGCGAACACCTGCTCGCGGCAGAATTGGAAATAATGACGCCAATCGAGTGTATAGACCTCGCCTTGATAGTCGCTACCGCGCAGGGCGTCGCTGTCTTCGGCGACAAGAGAAATGCGGCTACCGTAGCTGCGGCTAATCGACAATGGATACCGCCGGGTCGAGTCGTACGCCAAGGCCACACCCAGGAGCTTGTCAGTCTTGTTCGGCTGCGCCAGTACACCGGGGGCGACATCAGCGTCGCTGCTGCGCTGTTCCAGCGCCGTCGCATGCAAGGAATAATCCTGCCGATAAAATAAATACGGCAATACCGTTTCGACTTGAAAGGTATCGTCGCGTCGCACGCGTTGCACGTCGCCGTCACTATTGCGATAAAAATCGTCGATGCGATCGGCGTGCGCCTTGAACAACGGATACCATCGATCGTAAATATAATCGACGCTGCCGACGAAATTTTTTTGTTTGAAATCGTAGGCCGCATCGATGGCATACACGTGGCGCAATAAGGTGTCGGCACCAGCGGTAATGGCGCCCACTTCCACCTGATCTTTATCGATACCCAAATGCGGAAACCACCAGCGCGGCGCCAAACTGCTCCATGGCTGGTAGCGGCTTTCGTGCACGTCGGTCAACGCCGGCGGCTCGGACGCAGCACGCACCGAATGATCGCCAACCACAACCGGCGTCGGTGCCGCCTGCGGCTCGTCTTTTGCTAGTCGATAGATATCGAAGCCGTCTGCGTTGTAGCCAGTGTAGTAGATCGCGTCCGACGCCTCGCTGGGATGAAACGCGCCGCCTTTGACGTTGGTCAGTGTCGTAACGGCACCGCTCGCGACATCGAGACGACGCAAGTTGTAAACACCCCCGGCATCGGAGGTGTACAAAATCGCCTTGCCGTCGATGCTGTACTGCGGTTGACCGTCGAGCGCGCCGTCGTGCGTTAAGGCTTGCCACCGACGCGTCGCGAGATCGAAGCGCTCGATATTCCAGCCATCGCGGCGACGCCACACCGCAGCGACAATATTGCTACCGTCCGGCGACCAATCGAGCTCCGACAATACCGCCTCGTCTTCCATCGTGGCCAACACCTCGACCAATTTTCCGCGCGCGTCCAGCAGATGTAAGGCCTGCACGCCGTTCGCACTGGTCGCCGCGGCAATTTGCTTGCCGTCGGGACTCCAGGTCGCAAAGCGATAACGCGCGCCGTGCGTCAAGCGACGCACCCAACCGCTATGCAAATCGACGCGATACAAATCGTAAAACACGTTGGCGTTGCGATAACGTTCCGGCTGCGCGAGCAAGATCCCAGCATCCGGGTGCACATCGAAGCGCGCGCCGCTATGGACATCGGCCAGCGGCTGCGCATGCTTGGCGCCGGCGATCAGGCGCCATAAGCGCGGTTCGCTGCGACCGTCGTTGCGCAAATAAATGATGCTGCCGTCTGGCAGCGCACGGGCCGCGCCTCCGTAATAACCATGATGCGTCACCGCTACACCGGCACGCTCGCCTTGTTGCGCGACCGCGTTCAGAGTCGGTTGATATTTTTGTTGCAGATAAATCGCAAATTCGTCCCACAATTGGGTTAAATCTTTACCAAC
>CAZCAK010000035.1:0-10026 GCA_964496605.1 uncultured Acidiferrobacteraceae bacterium
GACGTTAGCGGGCTGGCGCCGGTACCGCCGTCGTAACCGGCAATGGTGATGTGGTCGGCATAGGCCTTCGCGACACCGGCCGCGATCGTACCGACACCCGGTCCAGAAACGAGCTTCACCGACACGCGCGCCTCTGGGTTCACTTGCTTCAAATCGAAAATAAGCTGCGCCAAATCTTCGATCGAATAGATGTCGTGATGCGGCGGCGGCGAAATCAAGGCAACGCCCGGTTTGGAGCAGCGCAGGCGGGCAATCATCTCGTTGACTTTATGCCCAGGCAACTGCCCGCCTTCGCCCGGCTTCGCACCTTGTGCGATTTTGATTTGCAGCGTATCGCCGTGCACCAAGTAATGCGGCGTGACGCCGAAACGGCCGGATGCCACTTGCTTGATCTTCGAAGTCTTGACGGTGCCGTAGCGCTTTGGATCTTCGCCGCCTTCGCCGGAGTTAGAGCGACCACCGAGCGTGTTCATGGCCTCGGCCAGGGCCTCGTGTGCCTCGGGCGAAAGCGCGCCCAAGCTCATGCCGGCGGAATCAAAGCGCTTAAATAATTTCTGCGGTGACTCAACCTCGTTCAAGGGAATCGACTTCGTGTCGGTGCGTAATTTTAATAAATCGCGCACCGTCGCCACCGGGCGATGATTCACCAAGGCAGAATACTTTTGATAATCGCCGTAATCGCCAGAACGCACCGCCTCTTGCAAGGTGCGTACGACATCGGGGTTATACGCGTGATATTCGCCGCCATGGACATACTTCAATAAGCCGCCCTGGCGCAGCGGTTTGCGTTTAGCGAACGCCTCGGCCGCGAGTTGACGTTGATCGGCCTCGAAATCGGCGAAGCTGCTGCCCTTGATGCGGCTGGTGGTGCCGCGGAAACAAAGATCGATCACGCCGTCGTCGATACCGATGGCCTCGAACAATTGCGCACCGCGATAACTCGCGATGGTCGAGATGCCCATTTTCGAAATGATCTTGAGCAGACCTTTGTTGATGCCTTTGCGGAAATTTTTAACCGCCTTGGCTTCGTCGTACTTGGTCAGCTCCTGGGTGCGAATCAAATCGCGAATGATTTCGTAGGCGAGGTACGGAAACACCGCGGTGGCACCGTAACCAATCAGGCAGGCGAAATGATGTGGATCGCGCACCGTGCCGGTTTCGACCACAATATTGGCGTTGCAGCGTAGACCCGCCTGAACCAGACCGTGATGCACCGCACCGGTTGCGAACAAGGCATGGATCGGTAATTTGTTCTCCGCGATCGGGCGATCGGTAAGAAACACGATCACATTGCCGGCACGCACGGCATCGATCGCCTGGTTCGTTACGCGCAAAATCGCCTGATGCAAATTTTCTCGTGCCGGATCGTAGTTTAAGTCGATGCGATGCACGCGATATTCCGCATCCTGCATGGTCATCATGCGCGCGAACTTACAGCGACTTAACACCGGCGATGCAATTTCCAGACGTTTGGCGTGGTCCGGCTGTTCCTCAAACAAATTGCGCTCGGGACCGAGACAGGTGTTGAGCGACATCACGATTTCTTCGCGCAAGGGATCGATCGGTGGATTCGTGACCTGCGCGAATTGCTGGCGAAAATAATCGTACGGCGAACGTACTTGCTGCGATAACACCGCCATCGGCGTGTCGTCACCCATCGAGCCGACCGCCTCTTGTCCGTCCTCGGCGAGCACGCGCACGATTTGATCGCGCTCCTCGAAGCTGACCTGAAACATTTTTTGATAAATCGCCGACGTCTTCTCGTCCATCGGCGGCACACACACGCCCTGCGCCTCGAGATCGCCTTCGAGCTTCTGGGTGTGGGTGCGCAACCACTGCCGATACGGGTGGGCCTTCTTCAAACGCGTATCGATATCCTGTGGCATCAAGAGCTCGCCGGTTTCGACATCGACCGAAATCATTTCGCCGGGCTTGAGTCGACCCTTCGCGACGACATCGCTGGGTGCATAACCGTAGACACCGATTTCCGAGGCGATGGTCATATGCCGGTCTTTGGTCACAACCCAACGCGCGGGGCGCAAACCGTTACGATCCATGATGCAGGAGGCGTAACGACCGTTGGTAAATACGATTCCGGCGGGACCGTCCCAGGGCTCCATATGCATGGAGTTATATTCGTAAAACGCGCGCAAATCCGGATCCAGCGTCGGCACGTTCTGCCACGCCGGCGGGATCAATAGACGCATCGCGCGGAAATAATCCACACCACCGGCGAGCAGGGCGTCGAGCATATTATCCAAGCTGCACGAGTCCGAACCGGTCATGGACACGATCGGACGGATATCGTCCATATTGGGAATTTCGCTCGAGGCAAGCGTGTAGCTGCGCGCGAGCGACCAATAGCGATTGCCCTGCACGGTATTGATTTCGCCGTTATGTGCCAAGAAACGGAACGGCTGACTCAAACGCCACTGCGGCCAGGTATTGGTCGAGAAGCGTTGGTGAAACAAGCAAATCGCGGTTTCGAACCGCGAATCCTTAAGATCGGGATAAAACACCGGTAGATTCGCCGGCATGACCAAGCCCTTATAGGACAAGGTCCGCGCCGACAGACTCGCGACATAGAACATCGGATCGTTCGGCTCGACGCGCTTTTCGGCGCGACGGCGCGCAATGTAGAGCTTACGCTCAAGCGATTCGATTTTGCTGCGATCGGGCGCGTTGATGAAAATCTGCGCCACCGTCGGTACGCTCTTCAGCGCCTCTTCGCCGCAGGCGCTGTGATCGGTCGGCACCGTGCGCCAGCCGACCACGTGGAGATCTTCTTTTGCGATCTCCTCGGCGAGGATTTTTTGTGCCTGCGTTGCTAAGCCCGGTTCGGTGTTTAGAAACACCATGCCGACGGCGTAATGTTTTGCCAGCACCCAACCCTGCTCGGCGGCAATCGCCCGGAAGAAGCGGTCGGGCTTTTGTAACAATAGGCCGCAGCCATCGCCGGTTTTGCCGTCCGCGGCAATCGCGCCGCGATGCGTCAAACAGGCGAGCGAACCGATCGCGGTTTCGAGCACCCAATGGCTGGCCTTGCCGTCCATATGGGCAATAAGCCCAAATCCGCAGCTATCTCGTTCGAACTCCGGTCGGTAAAGGCCGCCAGGTAGAGGCGGTTGCGCACTACTGGGAAGGCGATTCTGATGCATTATCTTCATCGGCCGCGTCTCGCGGCCTGCAGCACAAAGGGCGAAAAGTATACAGCCCGCATTGCATCCAATTCAAATACTTGGCCAGCCCCGCTGCGCCTATCGCTTAAGTCGGGACCGCCGGGTCAAACAAGCGGCCATATTCCTGGATGGCGTACCGGTCGGTCATGCCCGCGATGTAGTCGGCCACCACCCGCGCCCGGCCCTCATCGTCGGCAACCCCGCTGAGCTTATCCTGATACTGCGGCGGCAACAGACGCTGATCTTCCATCAGGGCGCTGAACAGCGTGCGTACCGTGTGCTGCGCCTTGGCGCTCATGCGCCGCACACGATAATGGGCATAGAGATGTGTGCGCAAAAAGCGCTTGAGTTCCTGATTCTCCTGCCGCGCCGTGTCGCTAAAGTCGATAAGCGTCCGCGGATGCCGCCTTACATCGTCGATCGTCGCGATGCCTGCGGCGGCGATACGCGCGGCGCTGGTTTCGATTAGATCGGTCACCAGCCGGTTGATCATGCGGCGCACGGTTTCATGGATCTGGCGACGCTCGTTTAACTGCGGATAGCGCTGCTCGACCGCCTGATATTGCTCGGCGAAGAGACGCAGCTCACGCAATTGTCCGAGCTCAATGAGGCCGGACCGCAAACCATCGTCGACGTCGTGGTTGTTATAGGCGATCTCATCGGCGAGATTGGCCAACTGCGCCTCGAGACTCGGCTGCGTTTTATCGAGGAAACGGCGCCCAACATCGCCCAGATCCGCCGCCTTCTTCGGCGCACAGTGCTTCAGGATCCCCTCGCGCGCCTCGAATGTGAGATTGAGCCCAGGAAATTCGGCATAACGCTCCTCCAGCACATCGACCACGCGCAGCGACTGCAGATTATGTTCGAAGCCGCCGTAGGGTTGCATACAGGCATTGAGCGCATCCTGACCGGAATGGCCGAACGGCGTATGGCCAAGATCGTGCGCTAAGGAAATTGCCTCGGCCAAATCTTCGTTGAGCCCAAGGGCACGCGCCACCGAACGCGCGATCTGCGCTACCTCGATCGAGTGCGTCAGGCGCGTGCGGAATAAGTCGCCTTCGTGATTGACGAATACCTGGGTCTTATATTCGAGGCGACGAAACGCTGCACAATGAATGATCCGATCGCGATCGCGCTGATAGGCGCTGCGATGTGTCGGCGGCGGCTCCGGGTGGTGACGACCGCGGGAACTGGCGTCTTGCGCCGCGAATGTCGCCAGCGTCATGCGACTGCGCGGCAATGAGTGATGGTTTCGTGCAATTTTGCCGTCGGCACGTCGGCGACGATCGCCGCCGCGCCGATACGCTTAATCAAAATCAAGCGCAACTTCCCATCGCTAACTTTTTTATCCACCGCCATCAGTTCCAGAAACCGTTCCGGGCTTAAATCCGGCGCGCGCGTCGGCAACTGCGCCGCCTGCAATAAGCGCTCGACGCGCGCGACATCCTCGCGCTGCAACCAACCGAGGCGCGCCGATAAATCCGCCGCCATCATCATACCGGCGGCAACTGCCTCGCCGTGCAACCAAGCGCCATATCCCATACCGGTTTCGATCGCGTGGCCAAAGGTGTGACCAAGATTCAGTAATGCCCTTTGCCCCATTTCGGTTTCATCGGCCGCGACGACGGCGGCCTTATTGCGACAAGACCGTTCGATGGCGAAGCTTAACGCCTCTGGGTCGCGCGCCAGCAATCGCGACATATTCGCCTCGAGCCAAGTAAAAAATTCAGCGTCGTTGATGAGACCATATTTAATGACCTCGGCCAAACCGGCCGATAGCTCCTTGTTCGGCAAGGTATCGAGCGTTTCGATATCGATGACGACACATCGCGGTTGGTAAAACGCGCCGATCATATTTTTTCCCAGCTCATGATTCACGCCGGTTTTGCCACCGACCGAGGAGTCGACTTGCGACAAGAGCGTCGTCGGCACCTGAATAAACGGAATACCGCGTTGGTAAGACGCCGCGGCGAATCCGGCCATATCGCCGATTACGCCGCCGCCGAGCGCGATGATAGTAGTTTTACGATCGCAGCGGGCGTGCAGCAGTTCCGTGAAAACACGATTCAGTACATCCAGCGTTTTGTATTGTTCGCCGTCGGGTAAAACGATATGCAACGGGCGCCATTGCGCCAAGGCACGGTCGAGCGTGGAGAGATACAGTGGCGCCACAACGTCATTGGTGACGATCGCGACACGTTGACCACCGATATACGGCCGGAATAAATCCGGTTTGGCGATTAAACCGCTACCGATATAAATCGGATAGGCGCGGGAACCCAGTTCAACTTGAAGCGTTTTCATTGGCGGTTAATTGCGTTGCGATAAAGCGTGCCACCTGGGTCGGTGAACGTCGGTCGGTAGTCGCGATGACTTCGGCAATTTCGCGGTACAGTGGATCGCGCTCGCGCAACAGCTCGCGCAGACGTGCGCGCGGATCTTCGGTGCGGAGCAGGGGGCGATGCCGGTCACGGCGGGTGCGCTCATATAAAGTATCGATATCGGCCTGGAGATATACCACATGACCGCGGTGACGCAAATGTTCGCGGTTTTCCGGTAACAGAACCGCGCCACCACCGGTCGCTAGAACGATATTGTTTCGTTGGGTGAGCTCGTCGATGACCTGGGCTTCGCGTTTGCGAAAACCGGCTTCACCTTCGATTTCAAAAATGAGTGGGATCTGCGCGCCGGTGCGGCGCTCGATCTCGTGATCGGCATCGAGAAAATCGAGCGCGAACAATTCGGCCAGATGACGGCCAATGGTGGTCTTGCCAACCCCCATGAGCCCGATTAAAAAAATATTTCCCGGCGACATGCCGGGAAATATGCAGTACAGGCCGACTTAAGGCAATTAATGCAGGCTGAGCGCTGGCGACAGGATACGCGGCGTTAGGAAAATCAGCAGCTCGGTCTTGTTGTCGTGCACAGCTTTGTTTTTGAACAGCCAACCGAATAGGGGAATATCGCCAAATACGGGCACCTGCGACAAACTAGCGAGTTCATCCTGTTCGTAGACACCGGCAATCACAACTGTCTCACCATTATCCAATAAGACTTGGGTGTTCATGCGCTTGGTTGCCAACAGCAGGTCGGTGGCGTTGAGGAAGTTATCCTTGGTGATGTCCACATCCAAGATTACGCGGTCGTCCGGCGTTATTTGCGGCGTCACCTCAAGACCTAGAACGGCGCGTTTAGTTTCGAGACCATTCACGGTCGTGACACTTCGCTCCTGGCCTTGCTCTATACGCGCCTTCTTCTGGCTTGCAGTAATGAGGCGAGGACTTGAAATAATTTTGCCTGATCCAGTAGCCTCCAGCGCACTCAATTCGAGATTAATTAAGCTCGCGGTGCCGAGTCTCGCTATCGACAGACCAATCGTAGCGGCAGCAGGCGCCGGCAAGTTTACGTTGAAATCACCCGCCGTGCCGCCGATAGTAGCCGTTTGATTGATATTGAAACCGCCCGTTGTGACGTTATTCGCGACTCCAAAGCGAACGCCCAAGTTTCGACTGAAGGAGTCAGTTGCTTCAACCAGACGAGCCTCGATCATAACCTGACGTACGGGTTGATCGAGCTTAGCGATCAAGGCGCGAATTTCTCGAATCTTGCCCGCGGTATCCTGCACTAAGATCGAGTTGGTACGCGGATCGATGGTCACCTGACCGCGCGGCGACAAGAGGCTATTCGACGACGTTTCGACCTTCGATAACGTCACCACGCTGCCCCCAGGCAAATTCGTCGGCACCGAACCTGGAACCGGCACAATCGATTTCAACAAAGCGGCAATATCGGCCGCCTTGGCATAATTAATCTGGATCAATTCCGAAACTAGCGGCTCGAGTTCGGCCACCTGCTTGCCCGCTTCCAAAGCCGCTTTTTCTTTGGCCGCGACCTCGTCCGCCGGTGCCACCACGACCACGTTGCCCTTGCGCCGCACCGCAAGTCCCTTGGCGCTGGTGATGATGTCGAGCGCTTGATCCCAGGGAACGTCCTTCAAGCGCAAGGTCAGACTGCCTTTGACCGTGTCGCTGGTGACGAAATTCAGGTTGGTGAAGTCGGCGATGACTTGTAATGCCGCCCGCACATCGATGTTCTGGAAGTTGAGCGACAACTTTTCGCCGGTATAACCAAATTCATTAGGCTTTTTCTCGTCACCCGGCGCAACCACGATTGGCTTTACGTTAACCGTAAAGACGTTTCCGGCCTGATACGCCAAGTGCTCGTAGCGGCCATGCGGTTTGATCACCATGCGCGCATTGCGTCCTTGCGCAAACGTCTCGATGGTATCGATCGGGGTCGCAAAATCTACGACGTCCAGACGTTTTTGTAGCTTCTGTGGGACATTGGTATCGAGGAAGTCGACGATGATTTCCCCGGCTTGTTCGTAGATATTGATACCCACGCGCGGATCCGATAAATCGATAATAACCTTTGCGTCGCCGCCGGTGCCGCGCCGGAAATCGATATTCTTCAGGCTGTACTTGCCGTTGGCTTGGGTGGTTGTAAAGCGCGTCGTCTTGGGCGGTTCGGTGCCCCCAATAGCGCTGGTCGGGTTTTCCAACACGACGGTAATGCCGTCTTTTTCGAGATGCGTGCTATACGCGACCGGCTTGACCAATCTCATGACCACACGACTGCGATTTTGCGCTTCGACCGCGGTCACATTCGTCACCGCGCCGGTGCCAACGCGCACACTCTTGCGTTGCAGATCGAGCTTGGTATTGGCGAAATCGAACGAGATACTGGGCGGATTGGTCACGGTAAACGATAAGGGCGTCTCCGGCTGCTTCGACGTCTTGATTTTGATTTGCAGGCGATCGCCCGGCAACGTGTTATAGCTGATTTCCTGGATCGCATTCGAAGCGACGCTCGCCTCGCTCGGCGCCGCCGACTCCGGGATTACCTGCGCCGCTGGCGGTACAGCAGTCGTCGGTGTCGATTCGTTCGCCGTGCCAGTTCCATTAATACGAACCTGCAGACCGTTCGCACCCGGCTTAACGTCGATGGCGCCGGGTTGAGACAGCAGTAAATCGATGTATACCGCGTTGCCATTATCGGCCGGATAAGGAAACACGCCCTTTACCTTGCCGCGACCCTCAATATCGGTGACATTGGCATTTAGCGCCGTTTGGGCTAATTGAATACGCAGTCGTTTACCATCTTCTAGACTCTCAGTCTTGAACTCCGCGGGTCCATTGAGTTTGAGTTCCAGATTCGTGTCGTCGAGCCAGCGCAGACCTTGTAGCTCCGCCGCTTCGACTACGGTACTCAGGAAACCTAGCGCCACTGCCATTAACGCGATAAGGCCGTTGCGCCCGTGCAAGGAACTCATTTTTTTATTCATTAGTTTTTATCTCTCTATCTATTCTGCAAGCTATTCTGCAATGGCAAGACTCGCTTGACGCTCGACCCAATCGCCGGAAGAACCCGGAATCAACTCGAGCAAATCAATCTTCTCCTCTCCAATCTTGGTCACCTTGCCGAAGTTTTGGCCGAGGAAATTGCCCACCTGAGCACGATGCACGGTACCATCGGGCGCCTGGATAATGACCCAATAACTTTTGTTGCGCATCAGGGTACCGACCATTTTCAGGGCGTCGAGCGGGTAATCCTCGAGCGGTTCTTTGCGGCGATTCATGTCCGGGCGTGGGCCGTTCGCCACCGGCGTGCTCAGCGGCTTGAGATTCGCCACCGAAAACGGGTCGGTTAATTGCGTCGCGGAGTACTCGAATGCCTCGTAAGGTTTAATTTCAGGGATCGGCTCAACCTTCGGTTTTTTATCCGCGTGCGCGGTTTGCACAAAGGTGCGCAGATCGTCCAGGCCGTCATTGCTACAGCCGACCAGGATGAAGCATGCTAAGAACGAAGCGAAAATGCGTTTCATTTTTTAACCTTAGGATCGGCGGACTTAGTATCGCCTTCCATATAACGATAGGTCTTCGCGGTTACGGCCATGGAAAGCTTATTGCTCTTCTCATTACCACTAATCGCAATATCGCCCAGGGTCACGATACGCGGTAACGCCGCGACGTCACTCATAAATTGGCCTAGCTCGTGATATGTACCGTTGACCTTGATGCTAATGGGCAGCTCGGCGTAAAAGTCCACCGGCTTTTCCTTCTCCGGTTTAAACAGCACAAATTCAAGACCGCGCCCAAGACCAGCCTGCGTGATATCGATTAACAAGTCGGGGATTTCGGTCGAGCTCGGGAGCTGGCGGCGCATGGTGCCGAAGGTCTGCTCCATTTCCTCCATTTGTTGCTTATACACCGCGAGGTTGATCGCCAATGCCTTCTTATCGAGGAAGGTATTACGCAATTCCTCCTCGTGCTTCTCCAGTGACTTATAATTTTCCCACTGAGAATCGAGAAACAAATAATACCCGCCGGCCAAGACACCGATACACGCGAGCACGATCGCCGCGATCTTGATCGGCAATGGCGACTGACCGAAATTCTTAAAATCTACGCTCTTTAAATCAAAATTCTTTAGCTGTTCTAAGTCCATAGTGCACCGTTACGACTTACCGCTCGTCGATTTAGCGTTCGCGGGCTTATCGCCCGCGGTCTTCTCACTGGCCTTATTGGCCTGATTCACTCGCAGGGTAAACTGGCTGACGCGATCATTACCCTTCGGTTGAACATTAATCACGTCCAGATCCGGACCCACAAACCAATTCGACGAATCCAGATTGCGCATGAACGAAGATACGCGCGCATTCGATTGCGCCATGCCTTGCAAGGTGAATCCCTTACCGGCTTGCTTCACTGAAGTGAGATACATGCCTTCGGGTAGCTTGCGGACTAAATCGTCGAACGCATGAACGACCTGGGTACGATCGGCTTGC
>CAZCAK010000036.1:0-9997 GCA_964496605.1 uncultured Acidiferrobacteraceae bacterium
GACGATACCGCTGGGCGGATGACGGTTCTCATTCGCCGCCACCGCCGTATAGGCGCCGAATTGTTTATTCGGCTCATCCGGATGCGGCCGCAATTCGCATAGCGCGATCGATTCGGCGGTGATCATTTCCTTGAGCGTATTCAATAACGCGCGCTCCACCGAACGGGTATCCGGCTTTTCGATAAGGCGCACGACCGATTGTAAAATTTGCCTGGGGTCCATCGCGGTTCCTGTAACAGCCTAGGAATAAGCCTAGCATCTTTTGTCGCGCCGACACCGATGGCCGTTATACTGAAGGTCCAGGATGGGTCTATGGACATTGACACCTTACTAACACACGAATTTCCAATTCAGAATACTCTGCTGTATCTCAATCATGCCGCGGTCGCACCGTGGCCACGGCGCACGAGTGCGGCGGTACGGCGTTTTGCCGACGAAAACTGTGACCGCGGCGCGCAAGGGTACAACCGCTGGATGGAAGTCGAACAGCGTCTACGCGTGCAGTGTGCGCAACTCATCGGTGCCTCCGCTGAGGAAATTGCCTTGGTCAAAAACACCTCCGAGGCGCTCTCATTCGTAGCCCAAGGGTTTCCTTGGCAGCCCGGCGATAATGTCGTTATCGCCCGGGACGAATTTCCCTCGAATCGAATCGTGTGGCAGGCCCTACAGTCGCGTGGCGTAACGACGCGTAGTGTCGATCTCGGTCACGATGACCCGGAGGCGCAATTAATCGCTGCGTGCGATCGCAATACTAAATTGCTGTCGGTGAGCAGCGTGCAATACGCGAGCGGCTTACGCATGAACCTGGCGCGGCTCGGCGCGCACTGTCGACAGCACGGCATTGCGTTTTGCGTCGACGCTATCCAAGGACTCGGCGTGTTTGCGCACGACGTTGCGGCGATGCAGGCGGATTTCCTCATGGCCGACGGCCACAAATGGTTACTCGCGCCGGAAGGTTTAGGGCTCTTTTATTGCCGTAGCGAATGGCAGGAACGCCTAACGCTGCATGAATATGGCTGGCGCATGGTTGAAGATCGCAATCGTTTCGATCGATCGGATTGGACACCGGCGCACTCGGCCCGGCGCTTCGAATGCGGCAGCCCCAATATGCTGGGTATCCACGCGCTCGCGGCGAGTCTGGAGCTGATTTTTGAGATCGGTATCGATGAAATCGAACGGCGTGTGCTCGCGCGCAGCGAGGCGTTATTCGATGCAATCCGCGAACGGCGCGAGCTTAGCTTGATTACGTCCGATGCTCCCGGCCGTTATGCCGGTATCGTAACGTTCAAACATGCCACTCAATCGCCCGAAAGAATCGTCGAGGCCTTAAGAGAGCGCGATATTATCGCGATTGCACGCGGCGGTGGCGTGCGGTTTTCACCGCATTACTACACCGCCATCGACCGTTTGCCGCAGGCAATCGCGGCAATCGCTTAGGCTGGACGCGCGGCGCTAAATAGGCGGAAGAAATTATCAGTCGTTTGTTGTGCGAATTGCGCCAATGGCACTTGGCGTAATTCGGCGAGGAACTCGGCGACGTGGCGCACAAACGCCGGTTCGTTGGTTTTTCCGCGATGGGGTACCGGCGCGAGATACGGCGCATCGGTCTCAATTAGTAAACGGTCGGCCGGCACTTTAGCCGCGACCTCGCGCAAAACGTTGGCGCTTTTGAAAGTAACAATGCCGGAAAACGAAATATAAAAACCAAGATCGAGCGCCTGTTGCGCGATGTCCCAATTTTCGCTGAAGCAGTGCATGACGCCGCCCACGCTGCGCGCATCCTCTTCGCGCAATAAGCGGATGGTATCGGCCGCCGCCTCGCGCGTATGAATAATGAGCGGCTTACCGCTCGCGCGCGCGGCACGAATGTGACGCCGAAAACGTTCATGTTGCCAACCGAGATCGCCGCTGGAGCGGTAATAATCTAAACCGGTTTCGCCAATCGCGACTACGCGATCGTCGTTCGCCAAATCGGTTAACTCCTCGACGCTCGGATCTTTACCGTCGCGTTCGTTCGGATGTACTCCAACCGAGGCGTAAATATGCGCGTGCGCATGCGCCAAGGCGCGCACTTGCGGAAAATCTTCTAAATTGACCGCGACACATAGTAAATGCGCGACGTCTTGCGCGCGCGCATTGTCCAGGACTTGCTGAACGTTCTGACCGAGGGGATCGAAATTAATATGGCAATGCGAATCGACGAACTGCATTACATCGTATGCGTGGCGCGATCCGAAGTGAGATGCGCTGCGAGCAGGCCTTCGATTTTATGGCGCGCCGCACCGGAGTCCTTTTCACTGAACTGAATACCGATACCAGCAGCGCGGCTGCCCTGCGCGCCGGGTGGCGTGATCCATACTACATGCCCCGCCACCGGGATCTTTTCTTTATTGTCCATGAGCGTCAGGAGCATAAAGATTTCGTCGCCTAATTTGTAGGGCTTGTTACTGGGGATAAAGATTCCCCCGCCCTTAACATAAGGCATATAGGCCGCATACAAGGCGCTCTTATCCTTAATATTAAGAGAGAGTACGCCCGGACGTGCGACCGGAAATTTGACGTTATCGTTCATGTTTGACCGAGTCTAGACCAAGCGATGAGCACTTCTTCTAACAGGAGCTGCTCATCCAGTACGTCCCCGGTTAGGGAACGGTTGCGCGATATCAAATCGAGAAATCGATACAGCTGTTTCAAGTCTAACCGGTCCGCCTCGCCTTGCAAGCCGTTATTCCGCTTGGCGACGATTTTCGCCCCGCCCTGACGCGCCCTTATGCATTGCGCGATATCGCCCTGGAACCAGTCGAGCGCAGCGCAGGCACCGATTTTCTTCCATTGCGCGGCGATTTGCAGCGGGTCTGCGGTTTGTTTAAAGGTAGCAACAGCGTCCCGCTGAAAACGCTCGGCCCGCTGATGCCAACCCTCTTTTAGCAGCGCCAGTGCCTGTAGCGGCGCACCGCCCGCCGCGTCTAGCGCCGCGTCCGCTTCAGCACGCTCGACTCCGCTCGTTGAACCTAACCAAGCGAGCGCATCCGCCGGCCGGGGCGGAGCAAAGTCAACACGTCCACAACGGCTACGAATCGTTGCCGGTAAAGATTGGGGATGCGCCGCGACCAATAGCAGATAATTGTCCGCCGGCGGCTCTTCTAGCATCTTCAATAGCGCGTTGGCGGCGTTGGCATTCATCGCATCCGCCGGCGTTAATATGACGACGCGGCGCGCGGCGGTATGCGGTCGCAGTGTCAAGAGCTCGCCCAAGGCACGAATCTGATCGACACCGATTTGTTTACTATCGTCGATGCGGCTGACGATGTGAAAGTCGGGATGGGTTTGGGCACCGAACAATAGGCAACTGCGGCAGTCATTGCACGCCGTATCGGTTGGCTTCGCACACAACAACAGCTGCGCCAGCGATAGGGCAAAGGCATTTTTTCCTAAACCGACTTCGCCTTGCAATAGTAGCGCATGCGCCAAGTGCGGCCACTGACGCGCATGTCGCTCCCAAATTGCACGATTCCAGGGATATACCGTGCCCGTAGCCGGCGCGCCGGCAATTTCAGTCGTGCTTATTTCATCCATAGCGACGCCAACTCCTGCACAATCTGCGCCTGCACTTGTGCCGGCGTTCCGCTCGCATCGATGACTCGCATGCGTTGCGGCTCGCGTCGCGCACACTCTAAATAGGTCGCGCGCACGTTCTGATAAAACGCATCGCGCTCTCGTTCGAAACGATCGGGTTCACCGCCGCGCTGCTGCACGCGCGCACGTCCGATCTCGCTGGGCACATCGAATAGCAAGGTCATATCCGGGCGCAGGGCGCCTTGCGTCCATTGTTCGAGCAGGGCGATGCGTTCACGCGCGATGCCGCGGCCGCCGCCTTGATAGGCGTAAGTCGCATCCGTGAAGCGATCGCACAGTACCCACTGACCGCGGGTCAACGCCGGGCGGATCACCTTGGCCAAATGCTCCGCGCGCGCGGCAAACATCAGTAATAATTCGGTATCGGCCGCGATCGCATGATCCTTCGACAATAATAGTTCTCGAATCGATTCCGCCACCGGTGTACCGCCCGGCTCGCGCGTCACCACAACATCGTGACCGCGCGCATGCAAAATCTCGCGCACAAATGCGAGCTGGGTGCTTTTGCCCGCCCCTTCGCCACCTTCGAGTGTAATGAATTTACCTTGCGGCATCGCTTCAGGGCGATTCCGCCGGTATTGGCTGCGGATGAGACGAAAACGGACGCGCACGACCGTGCAATTGATATTGAATCACCGCGGCATTGTGGTCCTTAAGATTATCGGAGAATACGTGCGTGCCGTCGCCGCGCGAAACAAAATATAAAGCCTGAGTTTGCGCCGGATGCAATACCGCACGCACCGCGTCCGCGCCGGGCATCGCAATCGGTGTCGGCGGCAAACCATAACGCGTGTAGGTGTTGTAGAGCGTATCGCGGCGCAAATCGACCAGGCGAATATTGCCGCGATAACGCTCACCCATGCCGTAGATCACGGTTGGATCGGTTTGGAGTTTCATGCGCCGCTTTAAGCGGTTGATAAATACACCCGCGATGAGCCGACGTTCATCGACATGTCCGGTTTCCTTTTCGACAATCGATGCGAGCGTCAAGGCCTCTTCCGGTTTACTGAATGGCAATGTCGGATCGCGCCCGTCCCATTCATTGGCCAACAAAGTGTCCATCTTGCGAAACGCGGCCTGTAAGATCTGTAAATCGGTGGTACCGCGCGAATAATAATAAGTATCCGGGAAAAAACGGCCCTCGGGATGAACATCAGGGTGATCGAGGCGCCGCATAATCTCTTGTGGTTTCATATTGCGCAAGGTATGCGTCAACTTCGGCGCGCTATCAAGCGCCGCCAGCACTTGTCGAAACGTCCAGCCTTCTACAATCAGTACCGGATACTCGACGACACGCCCGGCGATGATCTGCGCCAACACTTGCGGCGGCGTGATGCCGTTACGAAACCGATATTCACCGGCCTTCAGTTCGCGGCTTTGACCCTTGATGCGCGCGAGCAATTGCAGCGAATACGGATCCGGCAATAAACCTTCGCGATAGAGATCCTTATTCAATCGTCGCAAGGAGGTGCCCGGTTCAACGATATAGGTACCATCGCGCGGCGTTAAGTGCATATTCCCAATCCAATACAAATAGCCGCCGGCGATGACGATGCTCGCGGCAACGAGGAATAGGAAGCTAGCGACGATCCGTCGCACGATGCCGCGCGATTTCGGCTTGTAAGCTGCGCGTGGTTTCGCCAATCGAGTAACTCCGTTCCTGAAACTGCACTACCGGCCAAATGCCGATCACACTATTAGTGACAAATATCGCATCGGCGCCCACTACGTCGCCGAGCCGCAGACTCGTCTCGCTAATGCTTAAGCCGAGGCGCGCCGCGATCTTGAGCACCTCGGCGCGCATTATACCGCGCACTCCGGCGGCCACGAGCACCGGGGTCTGGAGCTGGCCGGCCCGCACCAGGAACACGTTGCTCATAGTACCGGACACGAGTTCGCCGTGCGCGTCGCACATTAAGCCCTCGGCATAATCATCGCCCCATTCCGCGCGCGCGAGCACCCGATCGAGACAGTTTAGATGCTTGATCCCGGCCAAAATAGGATGCGACCAGGCTGGCGTTTTACAGAGATACAGGGCGATACCATCTTCGGCATGGCGCGCGGCGTGCGTCGGCCAGGGCCAGAGGCTGACGATGCGTCGTGGCGCCAACACCGGCGGCGCCCGGTAACCGCGCCCGCCGCTACCGGCAGTTACAATAATTTTTAACACCGCCCGCTCCGCGTCGATGCCCAAGCGCTGAATGTCTTCTTGCAGTAAAGCCTCGCTCGGCGCACCGAAACCTAATCTGGCGCAGGCCTCTTGTAGGCGGCGATAATGCGCTGCCCACAGTAGCGGCGTACCACCAACAACCGCGAGCGTCTCAAAAACTCCATGACCGTATTGCAAGCCGCGGTCGTCGATTGTCACGCAATCGGCAATCGCACCGTCGATCAGCGCCTTAAGCATCGCGGAAAATTTTTTGCAGACCGCGTGCCTTGGCACGCGTCTCGTTAAGCTCGCGCTCCGGATTTGAGTCGGCGACAATGCCGCCGCCGGCGCGAAACACAATGTCGCGACCGCGCTGTGTCAGCGTGCGAATCAGGATATTAAGATCCATGCTGCCGTCGCGATTGATATAGCCCATGGCGCCGGTGTACGGACCGCGCGGCGCCTGTTCCAATTCGGCGATAATCTCCATGCAGCGTACCTTCGGACAACCCGTGATGGTACCGCCGGGAAACACCGCACGAATCACGTCGATCGGCGTCAGGCCTGGCCGCAGACGCCCGGCGACCTCAGAGACGATGTGGTGCACATAGCGATATGACTCCAAAGTCATGAGTTCACGCACTTGCACGCTGCCGATCTCGCAGATGCGCCCAAGATCGTTGCGTTCCAAATCGATCAGCATGATATGTTCCGCCCGTTCCTTCGGATGACGCAATAGACCCTGTGCCAAGGCAGTATCTTCCGCGACATCGGCGCCGCGCGGATGGGTGCCGGCGATTGGGCGCGTGCGGACATGACCGTTGCGCACTTGTACCAAGCGCTCCGGCGAGGAGCTAATAATTGTCATATCACCGCAGCGTGCGATGCCGGCAAACGGCGCCGGGTTACTCGCACGCAGACGTGCGTAAATGTCCGCCGGATCTTCCGCGTGTTGCAAGCGCGCATGCCATTGACGCGACAGATTTACTTGAAACACGTCTCCGGCGCGAATATACGCTTGCACGCGCGCGATATGATCGAGATAAATCTCCGGCGGTTCTTCCTCCAGGCTTAGCAGCGGCAGCAGCCCAGACGGTGTCGTCGCCGTGCGTGGGTGCACAGCGGCACAATCGGCCAACACATTCGAAAAGAGCGTTTCACGATAAGCCGCCTCGCAAATGACGCTGGTCTCATTGCGCAGGTGGTCATGCACCACCGCGGCGGGTATGCGAACCGCGCAGGCGATGATTGCGTCGCTTTGCGGCAAGCGTAAACGCGGTTCAATTTCGCCGGCGAGCTCGTAGCTCAAATAAATAAACCATCCGCCATGAAACGGCAATGCGTCGTTCGCTGCGTCGGTCGCCGTCGCAGTCTCGCGCCAGGCGCGCGCAAACGCATTAAGAAAAGTGTCGTGCGCGTATACGATGCCGTCGTAAACAACGCGGTTGGGATACGCCAATAATCTCGTTTGGGGAAACGCAAATAAAATATCGTAACGGGCGTGCTCGCGCTCATGCGCGACACTTTCTAGCAGGTAGGGATAGCGTTCAGGAAACCGTCGTTGAAGATCGAGCAGATCGGGTGCGGTGGCTAACCGCCGCGTAAAAACGGAAGCGGAAAACTCGGCCGAGTTTGCTGCGGTCACACCCGGCGCAACACCAGCGTACCGTTGGTACCGCCGAAGCCGAAGGAGTTCGAGAGCGCGACGTCGATCTTCATTTGCCGCGCACTACCCGGCACATAATCGAGATCGCATTCCGGATCCGGCTTGGTGAGATTCGCCGTCGCTGGCGCGATCTGGTGGTGCAGGGACAGCGCGGTATAAATCGCCTCGACACCGCCGGCGGCACCGAGCAAATGTCCAGTCATCGACTTGGTGGAGCTCACCGCGAGTTTGCGCGCATGATCCTTAAACGCCGCCTTGACCGCGCGCGTTTCGGCGGCATCGCCAAGCGGCGTCGAGGTCCCGTGCGCATTGATGTACTGTACCTGCTCCGCATTCATACCGGCATTGCGCAGCGCGTTCAGCATGCAACGCGCAGCGCCCTCGCCGCCTTCAGACGGGCTAGTCATGTGATAGGCGTCACCGCTCATACCGAAACCGACGACTTCGGCGTAGATGCGCGCGCCGCGCTTGCGTGCGTGCTCCAATTCCTCCAACACCAATACGCCGGCACCTTCGCCCAACACGAAGCCGTCGCGCTCCGCGTCCCACGGACGGCTGGCATGCTCCGGATCGTCGTTGCGATTACTTAAGGCCTTGGCATTGCCGAACCCGGCCATCGAGGTCGGTGTTACCGCCGCCTCGGTGCCGCCGGCGACCATAACATCGGCGTCACCGTACTCGATTAAACGCGCCGCATCACCGACGGCATGCGTCGAGGTCGCGCAGGCGGTCACAATCGCGAGATTGGGCCCCTTCAAGCCGAACATAATCGAGAGATTCCCGGAGACCATATTGATGATGCTCATGGGGATGTAGAACGGTGAAATACGCCGGTGGCCCTTTTCTTTCAATTGCTGGGCGGTCGATTCGATCGTGTGTACGCCGCCGATGCCGGAACCGATATGCACACCGATACGCTCGGCGTTATGTTCGTCGACCGTTAAACCGGAATCCTTAATTGCCTCGATGCCCGCGGCCATGCCCAGCTGGATAAAACGGTCCATCTTGCGCGCCTCTTTTTCCGAGAGATAACGCGTAGGTTCGAAACCCTTCACCTCACCGGCGATGGTCGAAGGAAAACCGGCGGCGTCGAAGTGCGTAATTTGCGTAATGCCGCTTTTACCCGCGAGGATATTGTTCCAGTTCTCCGCCAGGCCAATGCCCAGGGGAGACACAATGCCCATACCGGTAATGACCACGCGGCGCTTGCTCAAGAGATCGACCTCGGCTTATTGCGATTCGGGTTAACTAAACAATCAAAAGGCCGTCGTCACGATGTGACGCCGGCCTTGGGACAGCGAAACCAGCGGCTATCGGCGACTACTTAACGCGCGCGTTGATATAGTCGATGGCTTGTTTGACGGTGGTAATTTTTTCCGCCTCTTCGTCGGAGATCTCGCAGTCGAACTCTTCTTCCAATGCCATCACGAGTTCGACGGTGTCGAGAGAATCCGCGCCCAGATCGTCGACGAAAGACGAATTGTTATTCACTTCGCTTTCATTGACGCCCAGCTGTTCCACTACGATCTTTTTGACGCGCTCTTCAACACTGCTCATAGGTACTCTTTCCTCCGAGAGATTCGGTTAATGCCCGTTTGAGGCCGCATAATTAACACAACTGCCTCGATTAAGTCCACCTAATTCATGAACATGCCACCGTTGACATGCAAGGTAGTGCCCGTGATATAGGCCGCCTGCGGCGACGCCAAAAACGCCACGGCACTGGCAATATCGTCGGCACTGCCGAGGCGGCCGAGCGGAATTTGCTGAATCAGCCCTTTCTTCTGATCTTCGTTTAAGGCCCGCGTCATATCGGTATCGATGAAGCCAGGCGCAACCGCGTTGACGGTAATATTACGCGCTCCGACTTCGCGCGCGAGCGCCTTGGTGAAACCGACCACGCCAGCCTTGGCCGCAGCATAATTCACCTGACCGGCATTGCCTAAGGCGCCCACCACCGAGCTAATACTAATAATGCGGCCCTTGCGCGCCTTGGTCATGGCACGCACGCAGGCGCGCGACATGCGGAAAATCGATTTGAGATTGGTATTCATGATCGCATCCCAATCTTCGTCTTTCATGCGCATAAGCAAGGTATCGCGCGTAATGCCGGCATTGTTCACGAGAATCGTCGGACTGCCGTAACGTTTCTCGATATCCGCTAGCACCGTATCGATTGCCGCTTGATCGGTCACATCGAGCACGATGCCTTCGCCGGCGATGCCTTTTTCTTTGAGCGCCGCACTGATTTTGGCGGCGCCGTCGGTCGATGTCGCCGTGCCGATGACGATCGCCCCTTGCTCGCCCAACGCGCGCGCAATGGCCGCACCGATGCCGCGACTGGCGCCGGTCACGAGCGCGATCTCGTTCGCCAAACTCATGATCTTTTCTCCTTTAAACCAATTAGTTAGCAGGAACTGCTAATGCCTGTTCGAGGCTTGCTTTATCGCTTAGCGCGAAATTGCTCAATTGTTTATTGATGCGTTTATTGGGCCCCGCGAGTACACCGCCGGGACCGCATTCCACAATTTTGTCGACGCCGCCTT
>CAZCAK010000037.1:0-9995 GCA_964496605.1 uncultured Acidiferrobacteraceae bacterium
GGTGGTTAACGACGCCGCGTATCGCGGCGTCGGCAATGGCGGGCGGCGTCTTTTGGAGTGATGCATGAATGATTGCGCGCAAAACCCGACGCCGGCATACGCCGAACTCCATTGCATCAGCAATTTCACCTTTCTGCGCGGTGCGTCCCATCCGGAAGAGCTGATCGCGCGGGCGCATGCCTTAGGCTACCGCGCACTCGCCCTTACCGACGAATGCTCGCTCGCCGGTGTGGTGCGTGCACATACTGCGACCAAAGAACATCCGATTCACTTTATTGTCGGTAGCGAATTCGTCTTGACCGATATGCGCGTGGTGTTATTGGCGTGCAACTTAAACGGTTATGGCGCATTGAGCGAGCTTATTACGCGTGCACGCCGCCGCGCCGTTAAGGGCCGCTACGAAATCGGCAGCGCAGATTTTTCAGAAGTTGAAGATTGTCTGGCGATTATTATTCCAACACCGGTGACGTCGACCGCGGACGTTCGAGCGCTTGCACAACAGTTTCCCGGACGTGCATGGCTCGGCATCGCCTTATTGCGCGAGGCGCACGACCAGTCCAAGCGCGCCCAGGTGATTGAGCTAAGCCGCGCCTGCAATTTGCCGATCGTCGCTACCGGCGATGTGCATATGCACAGTCGTGGGCGACGGGTATTACAAGACACCCTCACTGCGATTCGTTTGGGCACACCGATAGCGCAGGCCGGTTTTGCCTTGCACGCTAACGGCGAGCGCCATTTGCGCCCGCGCGGGCAATTATCGCGGCTATATCCGCCGGAATGGTTGGCGCAAAGCGTTACGATTGCGGCGCAATGCCGATTTTCGCTCAATGAATTGCGTTACGAATATCCGCGCGAGTGGTTGCCGCCGCAATCGACGCCGAGCGAATATCTGCATCAATTGGTCTTGGTCGGCGCACAGCGGCGTTGGCCCCAAGGCGTACCGGAAAAAGTCCGAGCGCTGCTTACGCACGAGTTGAGCTTAGTCGCGGAGCTGTGTTACGAGGCCTATTTCCTTACGGTGCATGACTTGGTGCAGTTTGCGCGCAGTCGGGGAATTTTGTGTCAGGGACGTGGCTCGGCGGCGAATTCGGCGGTGTGTTATTGCCTCTATGTCACCGAGGTCGATCCGGCACGCAGTGAATTATTATTCGAACGCTTTATCTCTAAGGAACGCGACGAGCCTCCGGATATCGACGTCGATTTCGAGCACGAACGGCGCGAGGAGGTTATCCAATATATTTATCAAAAATATGGCCGCGAGCGCGCGGCATTGGCTGCGACCGTGATCACCTACCGTACGCGCAGCGCTTTGCGCGATGTCGCCAAGGCCTTAGGGTTAGATTTGACGCAGGTCGAGCGTCTGGCCAAGTCGCTGGCCTGGTGGGAAGGGCGCGAGAGTATGCAGGCGCGCGCCCGCGCCGCCGGTTTCGATGTGGCCAGTCCAGTGATGCGTCGTCTGTTTGCGCTCACGGAAGTCTTAGTAGGTTTCCCGCGACATTTATCGCAGCATGTCGGCGGAATGGTGATGGCGCATACGCGGTTATCGCGCATGGTGCCGATCGAGAATGCTGCAATGGAAGGCCGCACTGTCATTCAATGGGACAAAAACGATCTCGACGATGTCGGCTTATTGAAAGTCGATTGTCTCGCACTCGGGATGTTGACCGCGATTCGCAAAACCTTGGACCTAATTGCACACAGCGGCGGTCCGCGTCTGCAGTTGGCGGATATTGGTGCGGAAGACGCGGCGGTGTATCGCATGATGCAGCGTGCCGATACCGTTGGGGTGTTTCAAATCGAATCGCGTGCGCAAATGTCGATGCTGCCACGGCTAAAACCGAAGACGTTTTACGATCTTGTAGTACAGATTGCGATCGTGCGTCCAGGTCCAATTCAGGGTGGCATGGTGCATCCCTATTTGCGCCGCCGCGAAAATAAAGAAGCGATCTCCTATCCGCATCCGGATGTGCGCGCGGTTTTGGAGCGCACCTTGGGCGTGCCGATCTTCCAAGAGCAGGTGATCAAGCTTGCCATGGTCGCCGCCGGTTTCACCCCTGGCGAGGCCGACCGCCTGCGACGCTCGATGGCGGCATGGCATCGTCGCGGCGGTTTGGGTCCGTTCGAGCAACGCTTGATCGATGGCATGTTGGCGCGTGGTTATACGCGCGAGTATGCCCAACAAATTTTTTCGCAAATCGAGGGCTTCGGCGAATATGGTTTTCCCGAGTCGCATTCTGCGAGCTTTGCATTGCTGGCCTATAGCTCGGCGTGGTTGAAGCATTACTATCCCACGGCCTTTGTTTGCGGTTTATTGAATAGTCAGCCGATGGGGTTCTATGCGCCAGCGCAATTGATCTATGACGCGCAACGTCACGGCGTGGAAGTCCATGCCGCCGATGTGTGTCATAGCGATTGGGATTGCAGTTTGGAACCAACGGCGCAGGCCCCGGCCTTACGTTTGGGTTTACGTATAGTGAAGGGCTTGGCGCGTGCCGCGGCGGAGCGCTTACTGGCGGCGCGCGCGCAGGCGGCATTTACGAGCGTCGGCGATCTCGCAACGCGCGCGCGTTTGACACGACGCGAGATCGCGCCCTTGGCGCGTGCCGGCGCCTTGCGCTCCTTGGTGCGACAACGCCATCGGGCCTCCTGGGGGGCGCAGGCGGTGCAAGCTGCGGCACCGTTATTTGCTGCAGTGACGTCGGCGCCGGAAGCCTTGCCTTTATTGCCGAAGCCGACTGCGGCGCAAGAGGTCCTCGCGGATTATGCCGGTGTCGGTCTGAGTTTATCTGCGCATCCTTTGAGCTTATGGCGTGGCGCTCTGCGCCGCGGCGGGGTGTTATCGTCGCGCGAGCTCGGTGCGCTAGGGAATGGCGCCAAAGTCCGCATCGCTGGACTCGTCACTTGTCGCCAACGCCCGGGTACTGCCAGCGGTGTTATTTTTATCACGCTGGAAGATGAAACCGGCACCATGAACGTGATTGTATGGCGCGATATGGTCGAACGTTACCGCGCGCCTTTATTACAATCGCCGTTATTAATCGTTGAAGGTCAATTGCAGCGCGCTGGCGGCACGATGCATGTCGTCGCGCAACACATGCGCGGTTTACCAGCTTTGCCGCCGACGGGAGAGGAAGCTATTGGAGAAATCGCCGCGCGTGCCGATCCGATTTGGTCGGCACGCAACGGCTAGGGCCACTCGCTGGGATTTATACCGCCGCATTTTCTCGCGTTGCGGTATGCGGGCATGCCTCGGCTGGGAGCGTGCGCAATAAGGCCTCGCTCATAGTTTTAAGCTCAGCTTCCGACATCGCGTGAATTTGAAATGTCGATTTTAGATTAAAATTATTCGCAACATGATTGAGACTTTCGGCGTGATATTTGATTCCCGGGTAAAGCTTGCGTGCCTTTACGTGAATCAATACCTGTACTGCATCGCTTTCGCAGAAACACATACAACCTCCTATAGTAAGCGTGAGCCAAACACGGCCGTTCCATCAAGAATGCCTCCCTACGCTAACGCGAACGCCCAAGATAGTCCAGGCGCGTAATCGCGGCATGGCAGGTCAATGACACCGAAAGGAAAACCTAGAAGAGAAACCTTATACGGCGCACGCCGTATAAGGCCGGACGCACAACGACGCTATCCCTCGTCGATGTTGCTATCAATGGAATTGCTGAGGCTCTTTTTAAAGTCCCTAGCGGGATCTTCCGCCGGCATATTGAGATACGCCTGACGACTTTCTTCAGACTCGAAATAGATGGTTAATTCGCCGTCGCTGGTTTGTTCCACCACATGGGGCAGGTCGCGGCGATCGCCCAGATCCTTACCGGTAATAGGATCGATGGTGTGTACCATGCGTAACATAAAGCCTCCTCGCATCATCAAAGCGCGGTAGTTTAGGGCGGCCACGAAGAAGACACATCCGGCTTTATCCCGAAGGCTCTAGACCGCTACGGCGTGTCCTTGTTGTTTTAACCGCGTGTGATCGACGGAGTATCCATGGTCGCGTTTGGCGGCGACTCTGGTAGCAGAACTTGGCAATGCCACTCGACGCCGCGCTTATTGATCACCGAGCTCGAATCCAAGATGGCGAACTGTTCGCCGATTTTGCGCCATAGCGGGTCTTTAGGATGGAGGTACATGGACACGATAAATAGGCCGTGGTCGCGCAGCCGCGGAACGTAGCGCCGCATGCAAGCAACCGGATCCGGTAAATAGTAGAGCGTTTCGTTAAATACAATGACATCGAACTTATCGGCCGGGGTATAGGCGCATATATCGCCGACGACAAAATCGGCTGTCGGCTCCTGACGCGATTGAGCCCGGGCAATTGCCGTTGCGGAAATATCGAGTCCGACGTAACGTGAGTAGGCACCGATATCGAGTGCATCCAGCAGGAGGCCTTCGCCACAGCCAAGGTCCAAAACCGCGCCGCCGCGTCGCAGATATTTACAGTACCCCGCGATAATGCTGTAGTGACCGAGTTCTTCCAGCCCGCGTAAATAATCCCAGCGCCCATACTGGTATTCTCGCTCCCAGCGTTCCCGGTCGTAGATAAGGCGCGGTTTAAACCAGGGTCGCAGGCGCTGCGCCAGGCGTTGCTTCAATCCTTGCATGTGCGCAGCGTAGTGGCTATGCGGTCGAGCTTGCATCCGGCAAAGGTCTGGCCAGCTGTGCCGTAGCGGGGGCATGGCGACTACGTTAAGATGCGCCGAGTCACCAAGAGACGGTTATGAATCCAAGAAAACTACTGGTTATTCTGCTGGGCACGGTCGTGACCGGCATCGCGCTGTTGGGGCTTTATCTATGGGCGGCACTCAGTTGGAGCTACTCCCACGGTGAACGCGCCGGCTACGTCCAAAAGTTCTCCAATAAGGGCTGGCTGTGTAAAACCTGGGAAGGTGAGCTGGCAATGGTGTCGATACCGGGATCAACGCCAGAGAAATTTTACTTTTCGGTGCACGATAGCGCGGTGGCCGAGCAGATTAATCGCTCGATGGGTCGACGCGTCGCCTTGGTTTATGAACAGCATAAGGGGTTGCCGAGTAGCTGTTTCGGCGAGACGGAATACTTCGTGGTGCAGGTAAAGGCAGTCGAATAACGACTGTGCGGTCACGGTCACAGTTTCGGTGTGACCGGCGTCAACCACGGAAGCTCGTGGCGGCGTGCATTGATAGCAATAAAACTACCGCGACCGTTGTACGCCTCATCCAAGGGGCGGAGACATTCGGACGGTTCGCCGACGATTGTCGCAAACAATACCTCAAGCTCACGCGCGTCGACGCGCAATTCACCAAAGGCGTTTCCGTCGCGCGGACGCCAAAATAAGTTCGGTGCCCAGCGCCGCGCTTGGACCGCAGGATGTCGATACCAACTTTCTAATTTGGTACACAAGGCACAGGCGTCGTCGGAAACGACGGTGCTGCGGTTCAGTATTGCATCGATGAACCTCTGCCACACCGCGTTCGGTTGCCAAATTTTTAACACGTCGCCGAGTGCGCGCTCGTAAGGCCATTGCAGTTGCAGCACGCGATACAGCAATATGAAACATGAAGCGCGCATATTTGCGGCGCAGTGTACGAATACGCGCCGGCTTTTGTGTGTGCGGAGCGCCTGCGCGAAGCGCTCGTAACGTTCGCGTGTCGGTGCATCCCAATCAACCGGAATATGAATGTATTCCATGCGTAAGCGCTGCACACTGGCGGCTTCGTCTGCCAAGCCATAGTCGGCGTCGTGCGGTGCGAGATTGATAACGGTGTGAAAACCGGCAGCGGCGATTTCGGCAAGCTCGTCTTCTAGTGGCTGGCCGGAGGTGGCGAGTTCGTCATCGAGTTGCAAAAAATTGTAGATTGCAGGTAACGACACTATCCACCTGCTGCGTCGCGCATACGTTCGCGACGTTGGTTCTGCCGGTCTTTAAGACGCCGCATTTCGTTGGCGTGAATTTTTTCCAAATCATCGCAATAGGTACGCCCGGCGCGGGCGCATTCTTCCTTCAGTGCTAGCTCCTGTTCTGCGCGCAACTTCAATAACGCTGCATGCCGTTCCGCCTCTTGGCGTGCACGTTCGCGTTGTTCGCGTTCAGCACGTTCGCGGTCGACACGCTCGCCCACGCGCTGTTGGAGTTGTCGATTAAGATTTTGCTCGCTGTCGCTGAGCGGCGGCGCCAGCGGTACACGCAGTTCGGTCGCCGCCGCTTGCGGCGGCGCGGCGGTGTCATAATGTATCCCGCCGTCGGCGTCGGTCCATTTGTAGATGGTTTGCTCGCGCGCAAAACTCGTGCCGACGCTAAACGTCGCCACGAACGTGATAACGATATAAAGAATAGATTTACGCATCGGTTTGTACTTAATGCATATATTGTAGACCCACATCGCGGGCGCAGAATACTGCACTGCATCGTCGCAGGTCGTCGGCAGCCGGTAGCCAGTCGTCCGAATCAATAGGCAGCGTTCTTGTTCTGCTTCGGTGCTGCGCTTTAATGATAGAGCGCTGCGAAATATCGGCGGCGTATAACGAAAGTTAAAACCCCAAGCACTGAGCGGTGAAGGAACGAAGCATGGCCGATTCCTTATATAGCGTCTTTCAGAAATTCTGCCCGCAATGTACCGCTAGCGTCTCGCGCGATGCCGACCATTGCGATTGTGGTTACTCGTTCAATGGCGATAACACTGGCAACGGTGAGTCTTCCCTGGCGCAAGCCATCGCCGAAGAAAAACTCTACGAAGATTACCTGCAGGCGCGTGTGACCCAAACCGCGCAAGCGGCGATTGCCGCGCAAACGGCGCATCAAAAGAAGCCCGACGATGGGATGTTCGCCCTGGCGGCACGCAATGCTATGGAAGAGGCGGAGCGTTGTCGCGCCGAACTCGCAGCGCAAAGCGAGAAGGTAGCTGAAATGGAACGGGCCTTGGAAGCCGAACATCACCGGCCGCATGGCACGACGTCGGTTGCTACGCCTGCGCTCACACCGAGCGCGCATATCGAACCACTGGCAGTAACCATTACGCCCGTGGCCGCCGTCGATTTACCGCTAAAAGATATTCCCGCTACGACGATAACCTTAGCACCCGCCGCAAAGCCGGCACCGACGCCGAAGACGCCGATCGCCGCACCGATCATGGCTAAGGCACCGGCGAAGGCGCCAGCACCGAAACCGTCAATCGTTTCCTCGCCCGCCGCGCCGACTTCTGTGGCCGCGGCAGTCACGGAGATGCCATCAGATTCGACGCATAACGTGACGCATGTGCATCAACCGGCGCGCGTTCTAAAACCGAATTTAACCGAGCGTGTGACTAACGCCGCCGAGGCACTGCGTGCAGAATTGGCACAGATGCGTAACGGACGCGAAGCGACGCCGCGCAAGATCGCAACCGAGGCAACCACATCCACGCCGCGTGCCGAGGTACCGGTAGTAGCGGCACCCGTGATTGCGAAACCGGTCCCAAGTCGGCCTACGACAACGATGCCCACTGCACCGATAAAGCCGGTGCAAGAAATCCTTGCGCATGCCAACTCGATTAAGAAAGAAAAACGTGAAGCGGCACAAGCCGCGAAGGCGCAAAAGATTCGCGACGCGCGTCTCGCGCGTCAAGCGCAGCGCCCCGCGGCTCCACCGAAGCAAGCCACAGCGGCGGAATCGTCGGTTGCAGCGACTGCAGAAACGCCGCCAATGCAACAGCCCGCGGTCGCCGCACCAGTGCCAAAACCCGCGGTTGCGGTGGCGGCACCGGTACTGCAAACCAAGGAATGTGCTAATTGCACTGCCGCAGTGGCGCTCTTGGCGCGTCGTTGCAAATGCGGTTATGAATTTCCTGATAGCGCCCAAGTGACAATGCCGGCATTAGCGCTTGATCCTACTGAAGTCGCAACCGTTGTCGATTTATACAGTCGTCGGCGCTAAACCGGTCAATCGGTAGTCAGCGGTTTGCTTGCCTTGGTGCGCAGCCACTTAACCAGCGGCTGCCATTGTTCGATGTCGATTTCCGCCGTACTCCCGAGTTCAAATACGCCCAGACCGCGATCGGCGGCGTTGAGATAATTCGCGCTATCGCGCAGGTGAGTCAGCACCGGAATGTCCCATTCCTGCAGAAAGTCGTTCAGGCTTTCATAGGCGCGTGTGTGTTCGCGCACGCGGTTTGCGACAAACGCAACCTTGGTGCGCAAGTGCATGACCTTATCGGCGCGCAATAGCGATTCCACAAAGTCGGTCGCGGCGCGCATATCAAGCGGTGACGGCAATACCGGTACCAGCACTGTCTGCACATGACGTAACAAGTAGTTGAGCTGCCGTGGGCGTATGCCGGCCGGTACATCCATGATGACGGTGTCGACTTCCTGCGGAATCCACAGCGGTTCGCGATCGGCCGCCAGGCCGTGGATTTTTTCCGCATGTTCCGGTCGTGCCGCGAGCCACATCAGCGATGAACGCTGCGGATCGAAATCGGCGAGCAAAACGCGGTGCCCCTTGCCGGCGAAATAGGCCGCTAAATTGGTCGCGACGGTGGTTTTGCCGCTACCGCCTTTGCTGTTCAAGACCATGACGGTGCGCGCGACGCGCGATAGTGGTTTGTACTGGCGCGAAAACAATTTCAACCAACTCATGCGTTCTCCTATGGCGGCCCCGCGGCGGCTAATCGCATGTTAACGCGTCGCGCGTTCAAAGCAATTGGTGTTGCTGTAATTCATGAATGAACCACTGCAGTGCCTTGCCGCGGTGTTCAGTACGCCAGGCAAGCGAGATATTGGCGCGCGGTTTTTGTTCCTCCACAATTTTTGCGACCAAGGCTCCTTGGGCAAAATCTTCCGCCGCGAGATGTGTCGGCACGAAGCCGATACCGAGACCGATGCGTTGCGCCGCCAGTTTGGTGTGCATCTCCGCCACGGTGAGTACATCTTGCCCGGTGAGCAATCCGGCGGTACGCCGTGGCAAGGTGCGCGAACTATCGGCGACCGAGACCGCGCGATACTGTAATAATGTTTCGCGTGTCAGCGGTTCGGGCGCGTTTGCTAGCGGATGTCGCGGCGCGACCGCGAAGACAAATTCGACTTCGCCGATTGGTAATACCGTATAGCCGTCGTTCGGCGGTGCATCGCCGGGGGCGCCGATTACGAGATCGGCGCGATCGTCAACCAAGGCGTCCCAGGTGCCGGCCAGGACTTCCGTACTCAGGCGTACTCGCGTACCGCAGGCGCCGGCATAGAAACGCTCGAGCAGGGGAAATAGCCGTGCAGTCGGAATGAGATCGTCGAGCGCGATGCGCAACTCCGCCTCCCAGCCGGTGGCGACGCGTTTCGTGCGCGCCTCTAAGGCGGCCGCGGCACGTAGCAGTTCGCGTCCATCGCGCAATAGCTCTGCGCCCGCCGGCGTTAATGCGGCGCGTCGCCCGTCGCGCAAAAATAATTTCACATCGAGGTCTTGTTCTAATTTCTGTACCGCGTAAGTGACAGCGGAGGGGACGCGATGCAGTTCTTCGGCGGCAGCGGCGAAGCTGCCGCGGCGATCGATGGTATCGAGGACGAGTAGGGCGTCGAGGCTTAGGCGCAACATCGTGTAGCCGTCGCGCCGGCGGCATGCCGTCGGCTACATCGATGCGGTACCAATTGTTCAATCGATCTGAACATTTCGTGCGGAATTATTCGCTACTCCGCGGCCGCACTCAAGCTTATAGTCAATACAGTTACTTTTGGGGAATCGACAATGCTGGCAATGCGTAAGAGTAGTGAGCGCGGTCATGCGCAACACGGGTGGCTCGATAGTTACCATAGTTTCTCCTTCGCCGATTATTACGATCCAGCGCATATGGGGTTTTCGGTGTTACGCGTGATTAATGAAGATCGTGTGCAGCCGGGCGCCGGTTTCCCCACGCACGGCCATCGCGATATGGAAATCGTGAGCTATGTGCTCGACGGGGCACTGGAGCATAAAGACAGTCTCGGTACTGGCTCGCAAATTCGTGTCGGCGAAGTACAGCGCATGAGCGCCGGCCGCGGC
>CAZCAK010000038.1:0-9907 GCA_964496605.1 uncultured Acidiferrobacteraceae bacterium
GAATGCGCGAGATCGTAATGCCGCTGTTCGAGAGGCCCGCCGCGCAGGCGGCGCGGCCCAAAGCGTTGTTCCAGTTCCAGCGGTGCGATGCGATATTGCCCGCGTTCGCCGAGATAAATCAGCTCGCGGAACTCGTTGAGGAACTTCGGCTTGCCGTAGGATGCGAGCGCCATCACCTTGTACTCGTCGGACGAACGCAGAAAGCCGAGATAGTCTGTGACTTCTTCGTACAGGAGGCCGAGCGAATGCGGCATATCGACCTGCCCGATACGTTGCAGGTCATTGCCGCGACCGACGGCATAGGTTGTCGTGGCCTTCTCACCGCGTCCATCGAGACTCATGACGGCGGCTTCGGCGAACGGCGAGGCATGGAACGCGCTCGCGGCGTGGGCAATGTGATGCTTAACGAAATGCCAACGGAACGGCCCATCGGCGCGCGCACCGCGCAGGCGCTTTTGCAAATGATGCGGGTAGCCGCTTGATAAATGGCGCGGCGCATTCACGATCGACGCTAGAAACAACGGATCCCATACCGACTCCCATTCTTCCGGTTTTGGGTGTGCGCTCGGCTGCATCGGCAAAACTAATTGTGCGTCGCCGCCGTGGCCATTCAGCAGCAGATAAGGATCGTAGGAATAGGCGATATGATCGACGTCGTTCAAATGAATCCCGGCCTGCGCCAAGCAAAAATCGATTGCATGAAACGGCAGCTCGTAGGTCGAAAACGGAATCGGTCGTTTGCCATGTTTGATCTTGGTGAAGCGTTCTTCTTCCGCCGCAGCTAAGACCTCACCATCCTTGACCAAGCACGCGGCGGGATCGTGATACGCGGCGTTAATGCCTAAGGTATACATAATGCGATGTCCTCCGGTGCCGTCGCGCGCGACGTCGGTCGGCGCTGCGCGAGCAGCTCTTGTACCGCCGCGGCGACCGCCACCGGCGAGATGTTTTCCAAACAAGCGTGGTGACCGCGTGGGCACACGCTCTTGTAGCAATACTTGCAGTCGACATCGTGCGACAACACGCGCCTTGCGACTTGCCACGGCGTATGTTGCGGGTTCGTTAGCGCGTAAAGCACAACCACCGGCGTGCCAACGGCCGCGGCCATGTGTGCCGGACCGGTGTTATTGCACAGCAATACATCGGCGCGTTGAATGAGTGCCACAAGTTGATCGAGTGTCAGCGCGCCCGCGAGGTTGCGTGCCGCTGGCCGGCCGCAATCGCGACGGATCTGTTCCGCCAAGGTGTATTCGTCGCGGCTGCCCGTGATCACGAGGCGATAGTCCGGCGGTAAGGCGCGCAGCGCCGCGGCGAAGTAGTGCGCGGGATAGCGGCGCGACGGCGCTGAGGCGCCGGGGTGCAATACGATCAGCGGCGTATCGCGGTCTTCGATAACGCCGTCAATGGTCGCGTGCACGAACGGCGGCACCGCCAGCGATAGATGCGTATCGTCAGTGCGTGCACCGACGTGCGCGACCAGATCCAATTGCCGCTGCACTTCGTGGCGGATGCCGCTCGTGGGTTCGGTCTCGACGATCCAATCGCTTAGCAGCTGATATGGATTTTCCCGACAATGCGCCAGCCGCAAGGGAATATCGGCGAGATAACATAACAGCGCCGCGGGCAGGGGGCTTTGACTGTAAACCGTGAAGATCACGGCGGCGTCGAATTGCGCGCGACGCAGGCGCTCGATCATGGCGAAGTCGTCGTGGCGATCGTTGCGCGGTGCGCTCGCCTTCAACCACGGCGCGTCGTAGACGATGCAGTCATCGATTTCCGGAATGAGTTCGGCAACCGCGGCGCCGGCGGCGGAAGTCAGCAAGGTGAGATGGCGCCCACCTTGCTTCAATGCGCGCAAGGCCGGCGTCGTCATCAGTACATCGCCCATGGCGTCGAGGCGTACCGCGAGTATGCGCTTGGCATTGCCCCAGGCGTTCATGCGCGCCCCTGCCGGCGCTGTCCGGGCGGCGCGTACACCGGCTCGGCGGTCATGATGAGTTCCGCGGCGTCGGCCAGATTGCGCGCGACATAAAACGGTGTGCGCCAAGGGCCGCGCTGCCATTCGGTTTCATTGCCATTGTCGAGCAACACCGTGCGACAACCGGCGCGGTTACCGGCTTCGATATCGTGCAAGATGTCGCCGATGAACCAGGATTGCGCGAGGTCGATATCGAGCTCCTGCGCTGCGCGCAGAATTAAACCGGGTGCCGGTTTACGACAGTCGCAGCTGCGCGCGAACGCCGACACGCGACCGGTGCGGTCGTGCGGACAGTAATAAATTCCATCGAGCTCGATGCCGGCATCAATGAGCAATGCGTGTAGGGTATCGAACGATTTTTGCAATGCCATCTCGTCGAAGCGTCCCTGGGCAATTCCCGGTTGGTTGGTGATGACCACCAAGGCATAGCCGGCGCGCGCGAGACGGCGCAAGCCGACGTTTGCGCCTGTGCTCAGCCGTATTTTTTGCGGATCGACATTGAACGGAACGTCCTCGATCAAGGTGCCGTCCTTATCGATAAAAATCGCCGCGCGTGTCATATCAAGGCCACGAGGTCTCGCGCATGGGCAAGACCATCATCTCCGGGATCACCGTTTCGTCCGGCGTGGTAAGTACAAAACGAATCGCGTCGGCGACGTTGCGCGGGTCTTGCAATACATTGAGATCGATATCGGGGAAGCGGTCGGTAAGAAACGGCGTACGCAAACCGCCGCTGATAATCGCCGTGACTTTGACACCGTGTGGTCGCGCCTCGACATGCAAGGCGTGACTTAAACCGACCAGCCCCCATTTGCTGGCGTGATACGCCGAGGCATTGGCCCAGGTGCGTTTAGCAGCGGTCGAGGCGATGTTAATGATATGACCGCGACCATTTTGTTTCATAATCGGTAGCGCGCGCTTGGATAAAATAAACGGCGCCGTCAAATTCACCGCCATGATGCGCTCCCATTCCAACAGCGGCATTTCCTCGACCGGCACGGTAAGATCGATGCCGGCGTTATTGATCAAGACGTCGAGCCGCCCGTGGGTTGCAATGATATTGTCCAAGGCCGCGGCGACGTCGGCATCTTCGGTGATATCGAGATCGATACTATGCAAACGACCGCCGCTATCGCCGACTTCTTGTTGTAGATTTTGTAGTAGCTCCGCGCGCACATCGGCACCGACGACCGTGGCGCCGGCCTCGCATAGCGAGCGACATAGCGCGGCACCGAGGCCGCGTGCGGCGCCGGTCACTAATACAATGCGATCGCTCAAATCTGGAATCGGTTGTCGCCGCGCGGCGGCGGCAGGACTCGGTTTGAGCAGCGATTCTTCCAAGGCTTCCATGGCATTAACTCCTTAGCGTTCGAGATTAAATAGGGCGCCTTCGCGCACACGTCGTTCGTGCGCGTAAGGCAAATTGACTTTGCGGCGTTCTGATAAGGGTGCCGGTGTTGCGGTATCGTTGCCGTCGCCGGTAAGCGTCGGCACCGCGCGTTGTTCTTGCAACGCCCGCCGCCGCACCGGTGCGCCGAGAATTTCTTCGAAGATTTCGGCGAGCGCGCCGGCCACTTTGGACCAGGTGAATAAATCGTTCGCGCGTTGAATCGCCTGCTGGCGAAATACTTCGAGCAAGTCGCGATGGCGATACAGATGGGCGATGCGATCGGCGACCGCGCGCGGATTCTTCGGCGGTACCAGATATCCGGTTTCGCCGTCGCGCACGGTAAATTTAATGCCGCCGACATTCGCGCCGATAACGGGTGTGCCGCAGGCCATGGCCTCGACCGGCGTAATGCCGAACGGCTCATACCAGGGCGTGGAGATGAACATGTCGGCGGCGCTGTAGTAATAGCGCAGGCTGGCGCCGCGACGGCGCCCAATGAAACGTACCGCATCGGTGATCCCGAGTCGGCGTGTGAGTAATTTTAAGCGCCCAATCTCGGGTGTGACGCGCGGGTCGGGTCGATCCGATTCGCCGCCGACGATCAATAGCTGCGCCGGGATGGCGTATTGATGCCGCAATAAGCTGCAGGCCTCGATCGCGGTATCGACGCCTTTACGCGGCACCATGCGCCCGAGTTGCAACAGGATCGGTGCGTCGCTGGGTAGACCGAGCGCGGTGCGCGCCACCGTTTTGCGAATCGGCCACAATTCCTTTGGTTCGAAGCCGCACGGTACGACACGAATATCGGCGGCATCGGCCCGATAAAGACAAATCAAATCCTCTTCGTCCTGCGGACATTCGGCGATGATGCGGTCGGCCTCGCGCACGATGCGGTCCTCGATCGCGAAACGATCTTCGGGAAACTCGTCGTCTTCGCCTTGATGCCGACGACGCACGCGACCCAAGGCGTGAAACGTGATCGCGAACGGCAGGCCGATGCGACGTTTTAATTCCGCCGCTACGAGACCCGACATCCAGAAATTGGCATGCACTAAATCGTAGGGTCGCGGCTCCTGTTCGATGAAGCGGATCATGAATGCGGTAAACGCATTCATATAGGTCAGCAGATCTTCCTTACGCACCGAGCGCGCCGGGCCGGCCGGTACATGCACGATGCGCACACCGCGGCACCAAGGCACGACGATCGGTAAACTCGCATCGTCGCGACGGGTGAACACGTCGACGTCGTAACCGCGCTTCGCCAGGTGCCGCGCGACTTGGCCGACATAAACATTTTGGCCGCCGCAATCCTTGCCGCCGAGGGTCGCGAGCGGCGAGGCGTGCTCGCTGATGAGTGCGATTCTGCGATTGCCGCGAGCGGATTTCATGCGTAGCGCACCGCGGTCGGGAGATACACGCTCGGATGACGCTGGCCGACTATCATCGCGAGGGTACGATCCCAATCGCGCACGAAGCGCTGGATGTTGAAGCGCTCACGCGCATAGGCCTGGGCGCCGGCGCCGAGGCGGTGCGCCTCCACCGGATCGTGCAATAACTCGTGCATGCGCGCGATACATTGATCGACATCGGTGTAGACGTAACCCGATACGCCGTTTTCGATTGTGGTTACCATTTCCGTGGTCGCAAGGCCGATGATCGGCATGCCGAGCATCATCGCCTCGCACACCGCCAATCCGAGACTGGTGTAACGAATGGGATTAAAAAAGAACCGATAGCGTGCGATATAGGCGGCGAGTTTGTCGTATGGCACCTCGCCCTGGCCGCCGATCTCGGTCGCGCCCATGCCGACTAAATCCAGCGGCAGTTCGCGGCGTGCACGTTCAAAGATATCGAGGCCGAGGCGGCGCCCGCGCGATTTAATATTGTTGACCACGACGATGCCGTGCGCGAGTTCGCCGGTATACCGCACACCGCTCGGGACGATGACGCCGTGATCGATAACCTCGGTCGCAGTGCGGCCGCAGTCCCACATGAGCTCATTGAAATGGGTGACGTGCACGATCAGCACTTCCGGGTCGTCGATGAAGTGCTTGGTATCGGTCGGTTGCTCCCGCGGCGGATCGTGCTCGATATAAATCTTCGGCAGGCGGCGTTGCGCCTCACTCAGGATTTCGTATTGATCGGTTTCGTAATGTTGCCGCGCCTGAAACACGATGCAGTCGAAATCTTGATGCGCGATTTCCTCGAGTGGAATCTCATGCAGATTCTTCGGCCAGGGGAACGGACCGCCCCGACCGCTATAGCCGTGCGGCCGGCCGGGTTTTACTGGAATATAAAACTCATGCGGACACTGCGTGAGGTAATAGAGATAGGTGCCATGGACATGCCAAGTGAAAATTCGTAGTGGGCGTGCGTGACCGATATTAAGCGGCACAATGATTCTCCTGTTCGAGTAATTCAAAAGCCTGTGCAGTAACGTCGGCGGTGCCGATCGCGGTGGCGCAGGCGTGATGGTTGTGGCAGACGTCGTAGCGGCAGGGACGACAATCGATCGGCTGCAGCACGACGCGATGACGCGCGCGATTTTCCGGCGCCCAGCGTCCGGGATCTGAGCCGGTCACGACGACGACGCTCGGTACCTGCAAGCCGGCCGCGAGATGCGACACGCCGGTGTCGTTGCACACCAGCAGACGCGCATGCCGCAGTACCGCCGCGAGCGCACCGAGTGAGGTGCGTCCGCAAAGATCCAGCGCCGGATGCCGCATGAGTTGTTTCACCGCATCGACGATCGCGTGTTCGGCGGCGCTACCGGTAAGCACGATTTGGAACCCGCGCGCCGCTAGGTCGTCGGCGACGGCGGCGAAGCGCGATGCAAACCAGCGGCGCGTCAGGCCGCGCGCGCCCGGATGAACACAGATATAAGGAGTCGCCCGCAGCATCGGCGCCTCGGGTAGGGCATCGAACTCGGCGGTATCGGCCGCGGTCAATGGAAAATCGAACGCGGTGCCGCCATCCGGTGCGCCCAAGGCGACCATGGTTTTTAACAATGCCTGGAGTTCCGAGCCGGCCGGCGGTCCGATGAAACTGTCGGCTGCCGGACGATAGGCGGCGGCGTCGGCGAGGCCAGCGTAGCGTCGCGCGCCAAATTGCGCCACCAGCGGATTTGTAATAAGACCGCCACCATGAAGCTGGATGACAAGGTCGAACGTCTGCGCCTGGACTTGCGCCAAAAAGCGCGGCCACTCGGCAAGGCGCGGCGTCTGCTCTGGTAAGGCGGGGTGACCGGGAAAGGCAATGAAGCCGTCGAATAAATGCCGGTAACGTTCGACGAAGATCTGCGCCCAGGGCAAGCCGATGAGGGTGATATGCGCTTGCGGCTGCGCCGCGCGCAGCGCCTGGAATGCCGGCACGCTACATAATAAGTCGCCGAGCTGAAGCGCACGGAATACGCCGATGCGGCGGGTCGGGTGCCGCAATGGCGGCTCGCGGGACGCGAATGGGGTCTCGACACTGGTCCGAGGCGATAACGGCATGTCCGCTGGTGCAATTCCTGTTACTTAAGTTGCATTCGGCTTCGGTTGAAACGCTGCACTGCCCCGGATTCGCAGCTCCGGGTGGCACTGAAGCATTTGCGTGAAAGCAGGAGAGTACGGCAGGGCGGGCGGGGCTCGAATCAGGCGTATGCCGGAAGAGCGACGTCAACTATCGCGCCATTAGGGGTACGCTTATCGGGTCATGAGGTCCGCTAGGAATATGTGCATTGCGGAAAAAATGAAAATGACTATGCTTGTTCTTGTGTCGCGTTTTGGCGTGCCACGCAGTTACTCAAACAATAAAAAACAAAATAAAAACGTACGCCACTTGTCGCGCGCGCCTTGGATCGATATATATGGATATCGATATAGGGCGATTCGAACGGCGGTGCGGCATAAAACCTGCAGCTAAAATGCAAACAAAACAGTCATCGAACGCTTACGATGGATTTAATGCACAATAGTCTGATCACGCCCGGTTCGAACCACCCGCGCTTTGCTCGTATGCCGACCTTGTTGCGCTCGCGCGCGCAGGCAGCCCAAGCGCAGCGCTTACGCCTCCTGAGTTACAATATTCAAACCGGTATCGCCATGAGCAAATACCGGCACTATCTGACGCATAGCTGGAAGCATGTGTTGCCCTGCCCGGAACGCGTGAAGAATCTCAATGCCATCGCAGGCCTGATCAGCAGTTTCGATATCGTCGGCTTGCAGGAAACCGATGGCGGTAGCCTGCGCAGCGGCTTCATTAACCTCACCGAATATCTAAGTACGCAAGGCGGCTTTCCGCATTGGTACGATCAAACCAACCGCAGTCTCGGCAAATTCGCACAACACAGCATCGGCATCTTGAGCCGGTTTCAGCCCGGTGAGATTTGCGAACACCGCCTACCCGGCATGATCCCGGGCCGCGGCGCCCTGATCGCCAAATACGGCGAGGGCTCGAATACCTTATTAATACTGATCATGCATCTTGCGCTCGGCCGTCGTGCACGTCTGCAGCAATTGGCGTATACACGCGAACTGATCGCGGATTATCCGCACGTCATTATCATGGGCGATCTGAATTGCACCTCCGATAGTCATGAAATGAAGTGGTTCTTACGTCATACCGATTTACGCGAGCCGGCCGCCGGCCTTGCGACTTATCCCAGCTGGCGCCCGAGTCGCACCATCGACCATATTTTGGTTTCGAATTCCTTGCAGGTGAAGAATACGCGCGTGCTGGACCACTGCTATTCGGATCATTTGCCTATCACTATGGAAGTCCTGCTGCCGAAGGGCTTATGGCTGATTCAACAGCCGACGCCCGCAATCGCCGTCGGCGCCTAACGCCGCGGTGTCATGACTTCGGTACATTACCGCATCGTCGCCGACGATCCGCACGCCCATCTATTTAAAATCGTTTGTCGCATTACCGAGCCGGCCGCCGCCGGCCAGGTCGTGTTCCTGCCGGCGTGGATCCCAGGCAGTTATCTCATTCGCGAGTTCGCGCGCCATGTCGTGGACATCACGGCGCACGATAGTGCCGGCCTGGTCGCCTTGGAAAAACTTGATAAGGCCACCTGGCGTTGTGCGCCAGCCCGCGGTCCGCTCAATATTGTGTATCGCGTTTATGCCTTTGATTTGTCGGTGCGCGGTGCCTATCTCGACGGCACGCGCGGATTTTTTAATGGCACCAGCGTGTTTCTGTGCGCCCGTGGTGCCGAGGACCGACCCTGTACCGTGGAGATTGCCGCTGGCGATACCACCGCCGATTGGCGCGTTGCGACTGCGCTCACGCGCGACGGCGCGCCGGCATATGGCTTCGGCATGTACCGCGCCGATGACTATGCCGAGTTGTGCGACCACCCGGTGGAGCTCGGCCGTTTCGACGCGATCGAATTTTCCGCGGCCGATGTACCACATGTAGTGATTCTCAGCGGACGCCATCAAGCCGATCGCGCGCGCTTGCAGCGCGACCTGGAAAAACTCTGCACCTATCACATCGATTTCTTCGGCCGCCCGGCGCCGATGCGGCATTATTATTTTCTGGTGAATGCGGTCGGCGACGGCTATGGCGGTTTAGAGCATCGCGCCTCCACTGCTTTGATCTGCAATCGCAATCACTTGCCCTTAGTGCAAGACACCAGTCCGAGCGACGGTTATCGCGAATTTCTCGGCTTGTGTAGCCACGAGTATTTCCACACCTGGAATGTAAAGCGCATCAAACCGGCGGCGTTCACGCCGTACGATCTGACGCGCGAGGCCTACACGCGACAGTTGTGGGCGTTTGAGGGGATTACTTCGTACTACGACGATCTGGCCTTGGTGCGCTGCGGCCTAATTAGTGTCGAGGATTATCTCAGCCTCTTGGCGCAAACGATTACGCGCGTGCTGCGCGTGCCCGGACGCCATCGACAATCGATCGCGGATGCCAGCTTCGACGCCTGGACCAAGTTTTATCGCGCCGACGAAAATGCGCCGAACGCTTTAGTAAGTTATTACACCAAAGGCGCGTTGGTCGCTTTGGCACTGGATTTAACGCTACGGCAACACGGCGAGGCCTCGCTCGATCACGTGATGCGCGCCTTATGGCAACGCTACGGCGACGGCCAGCGCGGTGTACCGGAAGGTGCGATCGAAACCATCGCACAGGAAATCGCCGGCATCGATCTCAGTCAATTTTTCGCGAACTATGTGTACGGCACCGAGGATCCGCCGCTGGAGGAATTGATGCGCGGTGTCGGTATCGAGTGGCGCCTGCGCGCGGCCGAAGGCGATCAAGACAAAGGCGGACGTCGCACCGCGGCGTGGTCGGCGACGAGTCCGGCGCGCGTCACTATCGGCGCAAAGTTCGCCGACGGCGGCGAGGCGCGCTTGGCCCATGTCTACGAAGGCGGTGTTGCGCACCACGCCGGTCTCGCCGCCGGCGATGTGCTCGTGGCGTGTAACGGCATTCGCCTGACGCGCGCCAATGCCGAAGGTTTATTTGCGCGCTATGTCGTCGGTACAGTATTGGAGCTGTATGCCTTTCGTCGCGACGAATTGTTTCGCGTCACACTT
>CAZCAK010000039.1:0-9875 GCA_964496605.1 uncultured Acidiferrobacteraceae bacterium
CTTCTAGGCGGTTACCGACTTCCGACTCCATCTTAAGCATATTGATGCCGGGACCGTAGGCGACGATTTCGATGTCGACCTTGTCTTTGCCCAATTCACTTTGGACGTTTTTGGCGTTATTGAGCGCCAGATTCCATTTGGCCGGGTCGTTATCGCTGACTTGCATGACGACGCCTTGCTTGCCGCCGGGGCCCGCAGCGAACGCGGCGCCGCCGGCGCTAAGGCCCAAGGTAGCGAGTAAAATAATTGCAAATTTATTGAAACGGTTCATGGAGCTTCCTATGGGTGGTGATAGAACTAGCATAACCATCGCGCAGGTGGGGCTTTTGTGCAAGGGGCACGCTTAAGAAAAAATTTCGTTTTGATGGAATAAATTGGAATCGTGGCTTAACGGCGCGTTACCACTCACCCTTGGCACCGGCCCGCATGATCTCGGTTAAGGCATCGCGCACCTTGATCGCGTCCTTTTTGACGTCCGCCGATAGATTGCCGGCGTTAATAAGGGGGTCGAGGTTCATCATCACCAACCAACCTTTGCCCTTTTCGTCTTCGATTAGGCTAATGCGGCAGGGCAGATAGGCGGCAAAATCGAGATTGGCTGCGACCATCTTCTTGGCGGTCACTGGATCGCAAAATTGAAAGATTTCGATGCGGCGCGATTTTTCACCCATTGCCTGCAATTGTTTATAGAGCGGCAACTCTCCGACGAGTTTCATATTCAGATTGTTCGCGCGGATCTTCATTGCCTCAACCGCGTCATCCATGGATACATTGCCTGCAAGCGGCATACGCACGACCGTGTCGGCCAACGCCGGTGTCTTGTCGGCGGCGTTCAGCAAACCGACGTCGGCACCAAATAGCACCATTATCATCAGGCCATAACGTAGTAATGCTGGTAAAGGTGATTTCGTTTTCAGCGGGTTCATTATCGCCTCCGTGTCAAAAGGGTAGTGTTAGATCGTTGCGTGCGCGTGCAATGAGCGCACGGAAGCGGGATTGTATGCGCGCGAGCGCGGCGTCGCTATCGGCCTCAAAGCGCAGCACCAAACATGGTGTCGTATTCGACGCGCGCACTAGACCCCAGCCGTCGTTGAAATCGACACGCAGGCCGTCGATGGTGTGGACCTTCGCATCGGGAAAATCGGCGAGCGTAACGAGCTCCTGCATCACTTCGAAGTGTTCGCCTTCGCGGCGAAATTTGATCTGCAGCTCCGGTGTGTTGATGGTATTGGGCAGACGCGCAAAGATTTCGCCGGTGGTGCGCTCGTCCTTGGTCAGGACCTCAAGTAGGCGCGCCGCGGTATAAAGGCCGTCGTCGAAACCGTACCAGCGTTCTTTAAAAAATATATGTCCGCTCATTTCGCCGGCGAGCAGGGCGCCGCTTTCCTTCAGCTTTGCTTTGATGAAGGAGTGTCCGGTTTTGCACATCGTCGCCTTGCCGCCGCCTTGTTCGATCGCGTCCGGCAAGGTGCGGGAGCATTTCACATCGTAAATAATTTCGGCGCCGGGATTGCGTTTAAGGATATCGGCGACGTAGAGAATCATTTGCCGGTCGGGCCAGATAATGACGCCGTCCGGCGCGATCACGCCGAGGCGATCGCCGTCACCGTCGAATGCGAGCCCAAGGTCAGCGCCACGCGCCTTCACTGCCGCGATCAGGTCCACTAGGTTCTTCGGCTGGCTTGGATCTGGGTGGTGGTTGGGAAAATTTCCGTCGATCTCACAGAATAATTCTTCCACTGTACAACCGAGGCGGCGCAATAACTGCGGCGCCAATTCGCCCGCGACGCCGTTGCCGCAATCGACGATGACATGTAGCGGTCGCGCCAGGCGGATGTCTTCGACGATACGTTCGAGATATGCCGCGCGCACGTCTGCGCTGCTGCGCACGCCGCGGCCTTGGCTTAGATCGTTTTCCAGTAGGCGGCGACGCAAATCCTGAATGGCGGCGCCCGAGAGGGTTTCACCGGCCACGACGATCTTAAAGCCGTTGTAATCTGGCGGGTTGTGGCTGCCGGTGACCATGATGCCGGTATGCGTACCGAGATGATGCGTCGCGAAGTACAACACCGGCGTCGGTACGCGGCCGATGTCGATGACGTCGCAACCGCCGGCCATGAGTCCCGCGGCCAGGCGATCCAATAAGGCCGGTCCCGATAGACGACCATCGCGCGCGACGACGACGCGGTTGACGCCGCGGGCGCGCGCCTCGCTGGCGATTGCGCGTCCGACGGCGAAGGCGATATCTTCGGTTAAACTCTTTCCGACAATACCGCGAATGTCATAGGCCTTAAAAATTTCCGCCGGCAAATTTGTGGCGTCGACGGCAATGGCGTTTTGATTCATGGGGGTGCTTGCTGACTGAGATGTGTCGCGTGCGATCCGTACGCGCGCAGTGTCCCATATTCGATGCGGCGTGAACAGCGACCTTCAGCGCTGTTGCGGCTGTAATCCTTCCGTCGTGTCGTACACGAAGGTTTGATTGCGTCCGGCTTCCTTGGCGCGTAATAGCGCCTGATCGGCGCGCCACAAGACTTGATCGTATTTCTTATCGTTGGGCTCCATGCCGCTCAAACCGCCGGTCCAGCGCACGCTATGTTCGGCGCCATGTAGCAGCGGTAGCGCCCGCGGTAGTTCCTCGCGCAGACGTTGCGCCAGGGCGTTAGCCTGACGCAGCGGTGTGTAGGCAAAGATGACGCAGAACTCGTCGCCACCCAGGCGCGCCAGAAAATCGCTGGCGCGCAGGCGCTGCTTCAGCGCCTGCGAAAAGTTTACGATGAGGGCGTCGCCGGCGTCATGACCGCGCTGATCGTTTACCGCCTTGAAGTGATCCAGGTCGATCATCAACACCGACGACGGCGAGTGCGTCTTGCTTTGCTTGAACAGCTCCGCGAGACGTTCCTCGAACGCGCGTCGATTATGTAATTGCGATAGGTGATCGATTAAACCGAGGTCGCGAAACCTCTGCTGCTGTTGTACCAGCTGTCGTCCCGAATCGCGCATATAGGCGAACACTGAGTTGAACTCGCTGAGCTCCATCGGATAATCGACGCGCACAGCACCTTCGCGGATATCGTTGAACATGCGCACCAGCGAGGCGACGTCGTCGCGTGCGGCGCGATTGATGCGACTCAAGATCACGCCGAGGGCAGCGAGTGCCGCCAGCAGTACCGCTAAAATAAATCCCGCGAGCCAGCGCAGGGGCAGGGTTAATAGCGGCGTCGGATCGGCGCTGCCGATCACGACCTCCCACGGTGTGTCGGCGATATTCAGTACGTAGGGTGTGGCTCCGTCGCTATCGCCGACGCCGCCAGCTTCGGCGAAGATTTCCTGTTCGCCCAGGGGATTGGTTTGACGCAGCTTGATCGCGAAGCGGCCGGCGGCGAACGCCGCCAGGCGTTGTTGCAAGGCCGATACCGGACATTTCAAAATCAAGGCACCGAGCAGTTGCTCGCCGCTGGGATAGGCGACGGCTTCAACTAAATCGACATGCGCATCGCCGGTGCTGCCGGCGTGATACTGCGTAATCGCACGTTCGCCGGTGCGCGCGAGCCGATGCACCAGCGCCGGATATTCCGGTTGTAGTCCTTCGTCCTCGACGCCCTCATAACGCGTGATATATAGGCGCGCGCCTTCGGTGAAGAGTGCGGTAAATTCTTCGTTCTTGCGTTGTCGGTCGACAACTTGGTCAGACTGTAGCGCCTGCACGACGCCGGGTTGGCGGGCCAGTTGCGCCATCATGCGATGTTGATTCAGGACGACTTCACGCACCGCCTGCGCCACGTAACGCGCAACCGTCGCCTCATCCTGCCGCGTTTGGGCGCGGTCTTGGCGTTGCAGGAGATAATAGCCACAGGCGCTGGCAATAAGAATTGCGAGCGCTAGGATTAGTATCGCTGTTGCGCTGAGTTTTAGCAGCGAGCGTGTCATACCCGCGTGTTACCTTACGCGTTCAGGCCCTTGGGGGCTTTATCACCTTAGTTGTAACTGCCTATGCGGCTAAGTACCACTGGGAACGGCTGAAAGGACAGAATGCAGGACAATCCTTGCGCGGCATTATACCGAGCCGCGGCGAATTTAATAGGCGCCAGTGCTACGGCGCCTAGGCGCGACCGGAATGGCCGAAGCCGCCGACACCGCGACGCGTTTCATTAAAGTCTTCCACCACGGCAAAGCGTGCCTGCACCACCGGTACAAATACCAGTTGCGCGATGCGATCACCCGGTGCGATGGTAAACGTGGTGTCGCCGCGGTTCCAACAGGAGATCATGAGTTCTCCTTGGTAATCGGAGTCGATTAAGCCGACGAGATTACCGAGCACGATGCCGTGCTTATGCCCCAGCCCTGAGCGCGGCAGGATCATCGCGGCTAGATTCGGGTTATCGATATGGATCGCAACGCCGGTTGGTATGAGATGCGTCGATTGTGGGACGACCATGAGCGACTCCTTCAGGCAGGCGCGCAGGTCCATACCGGCGGAGCCGGCGGTCGCGTGCTGTGGCAGCGGGAATTCATTGCCGATGCGCGGGTCGAGTATCTTCAGTTTGATGTTTTGCATGGTAACGCTCAGCGATATGGGCGATCAGTTGTCGGGCCAATTGTATCTTCGGGGCACGCGGTAATTCGCAGTCGCCGCCGTGGTCCACTAGGAGTAGGGCGTTAAAGTCGCTTTCAAAACCGCTGCCGATCTCACCGACGGCGTTAGCGGCGACTAGATCGAGATTTTTTTGGATCAGTTTGCGGCGCGCGTTTCGTGCCACGTCTTCGGTTTCGGCAGCGAAGCCGACGCAAAACGGACGCGGCGTATGGTGCGCGACTGTCGCGACGATATCCGGGTTTTTAACCAAGTCCAATTGCAGCCGCTCGCTATTACCCTTTTTAATTTTGCGCGGCGCCGTCTCGGCCGGGCGGTAATCGGCAACCGCCGCTGCGGCGACGAAGATGTCGCAGGGTAGGTGCTCGGTGACCGCGCGTGCCATCTCGTCGGCGCTGCGAACGCTGATAAATGGGACGCCGTCGGGCGGCGACAGGGCAGTGGGGCCGGAGATGAGGGTGACACGCGCGCCAGCAGCCGCGGCGGCAATGGCGACGGCATAGCCCATTTTGCCGGAGCTACGATTGGTGATGCCGCGAACCGGATCGAGTGCCTCGTAAGTTGGTCCCGCGGTCACGACCATATTGACGCCGGCGAGAGCCCCGGTTGCGAAAATATCCGCGCTCAGCGTCACCAAGTGCTCCGGTTCCAGCATGCGTCCTGGGCCGGTGTCGCCACAGGCTTGGTCGCCGCTGGCCGGGCCGCAGCGCAAGACACCGCGACGATCCAGCAGCTCAATATTGTCCTGTGTGGCAATATTGCCCCACATCGCTTGATTCATTGCTGGGGCCAACGCCAGACGCGCCTGGCTCGCCAGACACACGGTGCTTAAGAGGTTGTCGGCAATACCATGCGCCAATTTGGCGATGAAGTTGGCGCTGGCGGGGGCGATAAGAATCAGATCGGGCCAGCGTGCCAGCGTGATATGGTCCATGCCGGCTTCGCTTGCGGCATCGAATAAGTCGACGTGCACTGGCTGACCGCTCAAGGCCTGAAACGTCAGCGGCGTCACGAAGGCTTGTGCGTGACGCGTCATTGCGACCCGCACCTCGGCGCCGGCGGCACGTAATCGCCGCACCAGCTCCGCGCTCTTATAGGCCGCGATACCGCCGGTGACGCCGACTAGGACGCGTTTATGGATGAGGTTGGGCATGTGATAGAGTCTACTGCGACTGCTAGCGGCTTGCACTCTATCGGGAGAAACCATGACCATTGCGCATTGGCCAGTTGCCGAACGGCCGCGGGAAAAATTATTGTCGAAGGGACCGGCGGCGCTTTCGGACGCGGAATTATTAGCCATTTTTTTACGCACAGGCGTACGCGGCAAGACCGCACTCGACATTGCGCGCGAGCTTTTGAAAGGTTTCGGTGGACTGCGGGCGCTGCTCGCGGCCGATGAGAAGACGCTGTGCACCCGTCCCGGTCTGGGACCGGCGAAGTATGCGCAACTTCAGGCGAGCCTGGAGATTGCCCGGCGCTACCTCGGCGAGGGCCTGCAGCGTGGCGGTACCTTGACCTCAGTCGCCGAGACTAAGTCCTATTTGCAGGCGTGGTTACGCGACGCGCCGCGCGAGCTATTTTGCTGCTTATTTCTGGATAACCGCCATCGCGTAATCGCGCGCGAAGAACTGTTTGCCGGTACGCTCAACGGCGCCGCGGTATATCCGCGCGAGGTCGTGCGTCGGGCATTGAATTACAACGCCGCCGCAGTGGTTTTTGTCCATAACCATCCTTCCGGTGTGGCGCAACCGAGCAATGCCGACAAGCAGCTGACTTATCGTTTGCGTGAGGCATTGGCCCTCATTGATGTCAGAATTTTGGATCACTTCATCGTTGGCGACGGGGAAACACTGTCGTTCACGGAGCTCGGTTTACTTTAAAGTTTTTCATGCAAGTGCTTCTCGTCGTTGCGCACCCCGATCGCACTAGCCTCACCCACGCGCTGGCGCACGAGTTCGTTGCTGGTGCCGCGGTGCATGGTCATCGTTTCGATTGGCTCGACCTCTATGCCGAAGGCTTCGATCCCGTGGCCTCGCTTGAGGAATATCGTGCCTGGCCGCGGCGCGAGGTGTCGCCGGAGATCGTGCGGCAGCAAGCACGGGTGCAGGCGGCGGCGGGTCTGGTTTTGTGTTATCCGATTTGGTGGGCGACGCCCCCCGCGATCTTGCAGGGGTGGTTGCAGCGGGTATTTACCCAGGGGTTCGCCTTCGAGTATGGCGCGGGGCCGCACGGGCGCCTCAGGCAGCAGGCACAGCTGATCGTCAATATTGGCAGCCGCGACGAAAGCCAGCGCGAGCGTTATACCGACCCGATTCTCAGTGTGCTCAACTATTGCGGCATGCGCGACGTTTCGGTGTTGGCAAATTGGGGCGTATATTCTAGTAGCGCGTCCGGCCACATCGAGGCCTGCCTTGCCCGTAGCCGGGAAGCGGGGGCCGCATTTGGCTGACCGCCGGGATCGCTGTTCATTCGTCTAAGGTTCTGGTATAAAGCCCCGTTTTCCGGATTCGATTGAGGACAATATGTCGAAGGTTTGTCAGGTCACGGGCAAGCGCCCCATGGTGGGCAATAATGTGTCCCATGCCAATAACAAAACCCGCCGTCGGTTTTTACCGAACCTGCACTATCGCCGCCTGTGGGTCGAGAGCGAAAAGCGCTGGGTCAGTTTGCGTCTGTCAAACCGCGGTCTGCGCACTATCGACAAGAAAGGCATCGACGCGGTGCTGGCAGAAATGCGCCAACGCGGCGAAAAGATCTAGGTAACGGAGCTAGCCATGCGCGATAAGATCAAACTCGTTTCCAGCGCCAATACCGGTCATTACTATACGACCACCAAGAACAAGCGCACCATGACTGATAAATTCGAGATCAAGAAATTCGATCCCGTGGTCAGGAAACACGTGGTATATAAAGAAGCCAAGATCAAATAAAGAAGGCCCGGGAAACCGGGCCTTTTTCGTTATTGCGGTTTGCCTAGATAAAAAAAAATCGCTTAGAATGGCCAAAATCGCGGGTGCTTTAATATTGGAGTAAGAAACGTCTTCTATAATTTGGTTATGCAAGCCTAACGCTGTACGGTTATGTACTCACTTAATCAGCAAATTCTACGTACCGATATCGCCGGCATGCCGCTGGAATGGATCGATTTCCAGGACGCGGTGCGTATCTATCACCTAGGTCAGGTGGCTTACACCTGCGGCACTCCGCTGTACCAGATTCGCGGTGGCTACAACGCCATCACCGGTCGCCGCAGCGTCATCGAGGTCAATTCCATTATCGCGACTCACGGCAATAGTCACGGCCTATTGAAGGCACGTGCGCAATATATTCCACCGCTGAGCAATCAGGCCTTATTCGCGCGCGACGCACAACTCTGTATGTATTGTGGCCTACGGTTTGCGGCGCGCGATTTGTCGCGCGACCATATTACGCCCTTAAGTCGCGGCGGCATCGATGCCTGGACTAATGTCGTGACTGCGTGCAAGCGGTGCAATAATCACAAGGCCGGGCGTACGCCGGAGCAGGCCGGGATGACACTGCTGGCGGTGCCATTTATGCCGACGCATGCGGAGTATGTTTATCTGCAAGGCAAACGGGTATTGGCTGATCAAATGGAATTCCTGCTGGCCCATTTCCCGCGCAGCAGCCCACTGCATAAACGTGTTTCGCAGCTGATCTAAGCCAGTAATTTTTAGCGGTAAACTTTTCCGTTCTGCGGCCAAAATAAAACCCGCGAGTGCGGGTTTTATTTAACCTATTTCCTTCTTTTCGAGCGCTAGGCGCGCACTGGCGTCAACGAATACGTGCGTAGCTTCAGCGCGAATTCCTTTAACGAGCCGATGCCGGTCGCCTCAGCCTGACGGCACCAGTCTTCGAGCGCGTGCAGCAGTTGCTCTTGCGTCGCGGTAGAGCGATGCCAGATATCCTGCAGATTTTGCTTCATGGCATACACCGTGTGCAGACGGCCGCTTTGTTCCAGGGCGCGGCTGAGCCAGGCGCGGTGTCTCTCGTCGATCAAGGTCGGTTCGCGTACCAGCAGACGACGCGCGCGCTTGAGTAGTTTCCATTTTTCGCGGTCGCTTCGATCCAGCTTTTGTAATTCCTCGCGGTGCACCGGGTGCACAACTTCACGTGCGAATCGGGCCATGACTTGGAATCGATTGGTGACCACCGCCTTTACCGTTTCCAGGTCGAAACCTTGCTTAGCCGGGTCGAATGCCGGTTTTGGCGCGACCTTCTTCACGCGCGCAAGCCCGAGCATTTCGAGGATGCGGATATACATCCAGCCAATATCGAACTCCCACCACTTGGACGAAAATTTTGCCGAGCTGGCGTAGGTATGGTGGTTATTGTGCAGTTCTTCGCCACCGATCAGGATGCCCCACGGGAAGACATTGGTCGCGGCGTCGGCGCATTCGTAATTACGATAACCCCAGTAGTGGCCGATGCCATTGACGACGCCCGCGGCCCAGAACGGGATCCAGACCATCTGGATCGCCCAAATTGTCGCACCGAGGGGGCCAAACAATATTAAGTTGATCGCCAGCATTAATAGGATGCCGTGGCCGCTGTGGGGGGAATACACCTTGCGCTCGAGCCAATCGTTCGGCGTGTTATGGCCGTATTTGTCGAGCGTTTCTTGATTGTGCGCCTCGACGCGATATAACTCCGCGCCTTGCCACAAGACCTTGCGTAAGCCGAGCATGATCGGGCTATGCGGGTCTTCCGCAGTTTCGCACTTTGCGTGGTGCTTGCGATGAATTGCCACCCACTGCTTGGTCTGCATACCGGTGGCGAGCCAGAGCCAAAAACGGAACAGATGCGCGACGATCGGGTGTAAGTCCAATCCGCGATGGGTTTGATGTCGATGTAGATAAATCGTAACGCTGACGATCGTGATATGCGTCGTAATTAGCGCGTAAGCTATATATCCCCACCAAGGAAGACTCAATAGTCCTTCAAACATAATGTGGAAGCACCTCTATCGTAGGAAAAGCGGTCAATGAGAGTTTAGTCGTTTTCCGCACCTCACGCTTCGATTCCTGCCCCGAAACGGCTTTAGTTTGCGGCCGTAGGCCTAAGCCGTTATTTTTTTGCGTGTTTTGCATGAACGCCGGGCATTGTATCACGTACCTTCGTTTAGGGAACGTCCGCTCAGCCGGCGTCTTGTGCGTGGGCTCGCTCGTGGCCGCGATCGTTTACAATGGGGTTTCTATTCCTTTAGTTCAAGCCAGTGCCACGCCCGATCACCCCGAGTATCGCCGCCGACATTATTATCGAG
>CAZCAK010000040.1:0-9796 GCA_964496605.1 uncultured Acidiferrobacteraceae bacterium
CGCGGCAAAATCGCGACGCTAACTCTTATAGGTTGAAACGTAACCGGCAGCGACGATGAGCGCGCCGCCGATCCACTCATGCACGCTCATGACTTCGTTGGTGAGGAATTGTTGCGAAATGGCGCCGACCACGAGTTCGAACAGCATGATCACCGCCGAACGATGCACTGGCATATGCGTCACGCCGTACTGCACCAGCAGCGTCATGGCGGAAGTACCGAGCGCGCCCACGAGTGCCGCGCCCAACCAGATATGTAGCGATACCTCAGGAAACGGGATGTGATGCCAGGCGATTAGCAGCAATCCGACTGCGACCACACCAAGGTAAACCGAAATCGCCTTGGCGCTGACCGAGAGACCGGTGTATTTACGCACCGTGACATTCGAGACCGCAAATGCAAAACCGGCGCTCAGCGCTAACCAATCGGCACGACCCTCGGGCCAGAGCGAGGCGCTGTTGGGATTCCATAGCATCGCGACCGCGCCGGCCATGGCGACCGCAAAACTGATACTGGAAATACGCGATAGGCGCTCACCCAAAAACAGCCAGCTCATGGCCACCGCCCACAGCGGCGACAGGTAAAACAGCAGCATGACGCGTAAGACGTTGCCTTCGAGCACCGCGAGCACGAACGCGACATTGGTCCAACCGCCGGACAGGATCAGCACCAGCGCGCCAAGCGGATAGCGCCGGCAGACGGCGAAGCCGCGATAGAGGTACGGTGTCGCCATTAGCAGCGCAACGCCATAAAGCGTCGCCACCAGCCAAACACCCTGAAGTCCGCCCTGCGCGAGTAGGCGCATGGGATACCACACCAAGCCCCACATCGCCGCGCCGATCAACAGCGCGACCACCGGGCCCCAAGTGGCCACCGCGCTATCGTTGGAGGCCGCTGGTTCGTTACCGTATAATCCCATCGCTTACCACATGACTATTACAATGAATCCGCGACTCGCGCGCCTGCAGCCCTACCCGTTCCAAAAACTCGCGCAACTCAATCAAGGCGTCGTACCGCCGGCCGATAAATCGCCGATTAGCATGGCCATCGGCGAGCCGAAGCATGCAGCACCGGCCTTCGTTTTGGAAGAGATCAAACAGCACTTGACCGAACTATCGCGCTACCCCGCGACGCAAGGTAGTCTCGCCTTGCGCGAGTCGATTGCGGCCTGGGCGACGCGTCGTTTTTCCTTGGCGGCGAACGCACTCGACCCGGCGCGACATGTGTTGCCGGTAAGCGGCACGCGCGAGGCCTTGTTTTCAATCGCGCAGGCGGTGATCGACACGGATAAAATCGCGCGACCGGTTATCATCATGCCGAATCCGTTTTATCAGATTTACGAAGGCGCGGCGTTACTGGCCGGCGCCGAGCCGTATTTTTTGAACACCACCGCGGACAATCACTACAAGATGGATTTTTCCGCGGTGCCGCGCGAGATCTGGCAACGCACGCAATTGGTTTATGTTTGCTCCCCCGGCAATCCGACCGGCGCGGTAATGTCGCAGGCCGATCTTGTAGAGCTTATCGTACTCGCGGAGCGTTATGATTTTGTCATCGCCTCCGACGAGTGCTATTCGGAAATTTATTTCGACGAAGATGCGCCGCCGGCGGGCTTGCTGCAGGCGGCACAAGCGCATGGTGTGCCGGACTTTGCGCGCTGTATCGTGTTTCATAGTTTATCGAAGCGCTCGAATTTGCCCGGCTTGCGTTCTGGCTTTGTCGCCGGCGACGGTGCCTTGATGCAGCGCTATTTGCAATATCGTACGTACCTCGGAACGAGCCTGCCGCCGGTGACGCAAGCCGCGAGCATCGCCGCCTGGAGTGATGAGCAGCACGTGCGCGAAAATCGCGCGCACTACCGCACGAAGTTTGACGCGGTATTGGAAATTTTGCGGCCGGTGATGTCCCTGCAGAAACCTGACGCGAGCTTTTATTTGTGGGCGCAGACGCCGAACGACGATGAACTCTTTGCGCGCGAATTGCTAGCGCGTGAGCACGTGAGCGTATTGCCGGGAAAATATTTATCGCGCCAAGCGCACGGCACCAATCCCGGCACCGGGCGCGTACGTATGGCCTTGGTCGCACCGACTGCCGAGTGTGTCGAGGCGGCGCAACGTGTGCGGCGTTATATCGAATCTTTATAAAACGAATGGTTTGCGGAGAGACACATGAGCAGTGAAATTAAATCGATTATCGAGCGTGCATTCGAGCAGCGTGCGCAAATTACACCGCGCAACGTCGACACCTTAGTCAAGGAAGCGGTATGGGAAGCGATCAATCAACTCGATAAGGGAAAATTGCGGGTCGCGGAAAAAGTCGGCGATCGCTGGCAGGTGAACGAGTGGCTGAAGAAGGCGGTGCTATTGTATTTCCGCATCGAAGACAACGCGTTCATTAAGGGCGGCTACACCAATTATTTCGACAAGGTGCCGTCGAAGTTCGCCGATTACAATTCGCATAATTTCCGCGACGGCGGTTTTCGCGTGGTGCCGCCGGCGGCGGTACGTAAGGGTGCGTTTATCGCACCGAACGCGGTACTCATGCCGTCTTACGTCAATATCGGCGCGTATGTCGACTCCGGCACCATGGTCGACACCTGGGCGACGGTCGGATCGTGCGCGCAGATTGGCAAGAACGTACATCTCTCCGGCGGTGTCGGCATCGGCGGCGTCCTCGAACCGCTGCAGGCGGCACCGACCATTATCGAAGACGATTGCTTCATCGGCGCGCGGTCGGAAGTGGTGGAAGGTGTGATCGTTGAGAAGGGTTCGGTCATTTCCATGGGCGTGTTCATCGGTCAAAGCACCAAGATCCTGAATCGCATGACCGGCGAAGTGCTGTATGGGCGCGTACCTGCCGGATCGGTCGTGGTTTCCGGTTCAACGCCGTCGAAAGACGGCAGTCATAGCCTCTACTGTGCCGTCATCGTGAAACAGGTCGATGAAAAGACGCGCGGCAAAGTCGGTATCAACGAGTTACTGCGCGATATCTAATGCAAGACACCACGCTCAAGCTCGCGATGGAATTGATCGCGCGTCCGTCGGTAACACCGGACGACGCCGGGTGCCAAGAGATTATGCTGGCGCGGCTGGCGGCGATTGGCTTTGAGATTCATCGTCTGCGCTTCGGCGCCGTGGATAATTTCTGGGCGCGACGCGGCACTGCGGCACCGTTGATCGTGTTCGCCGGCCATACTGATGTCGTACCCACCGGTCCGCGCGAGCAGTGGAAACACGATCCGTTCACACCGACAATCGATGACGGCTTTCTCTACGGTCGCGGCGCCGCGGATATGAAGGTGTCGCTCGCCGCGTTTGTCACCTCGATCGAGGCCTTTGTCGCGGCGCATCCCGATCATCGGGGCAGCATCGGATTGCTCATTACCTCGGATGAAGAAGGCCCCGCCGTTGATGGCACAGTGAAGGTTATGGAGTGGTTAAAGGCTCGCGGCGAGAAGATCGATTATTGCCTGGTCGGCGAGCCGTCGTGCGCCGAGTGTCTCGGCGATACGATAAAGAACGGCCGGCGCGGTTCGCTCACCGGCCAATTGCGCGTGCATGGCAAACAAGGTCACGTCGCCTACCCGCATCTGGCGCTGAATCCGGTTCACGTCGCGGCGCCGGCGATTGCCGATTTGTGCCGCACCGAATGGGATAACGGCAACGAGTTTTTTCCGGCCACGAGTTTTCAAATCGCCAATGTCCGCGCCGGCACCGGTGCCGATAATGTGATTCCGGGCGATATGGACGTGCAGTTTAATTTTCGTTTTTCCACCGCGGTTACCGCCGCACAATTGCGCGAACGTGTCGAGGGTACGTTGAAACAATATGGCCTGCGTTACTCGCTCGATTGGAAGCTATCCGGTCAGCCGTTTTTAACCTCAGTGGGCGAGCTCGTCGCCGCAACGCGTCAGGCGATATCCACGGTGCTTGGCCGTGAGACCACGCTGTCCACCAGTGGCGGTACTTCTGACGGGCGTTTTATCGCCCCGACCGGTGCCCAAGTCGTAGAGCTCGGTCCTTTGAACCGCACGATTCACCAAATCGACGAACGCGTGGCGGTGGCCGATATTGCGGCGCTGCATCACGTTTATCAGCACATTTTGGAATTCTTGCTCCTAGGCAAATGACCTATACTTCTGGCATTGCCACACCGAGTTCATAAAATAAGCCTTACACCGGTTGCGTTTGTGGGGGATATGAAACAGCGGCTCAGCAACAGACACGACATGACGGCGCGCCGCCCGCGGTCGGTGTCTGCGTTCGTGATCCTACCCTGTCGAAACCGCGGTCGAACGGCCATACACGCAACCCTATGCATAGTTCCTCCTCTATGAGTCTCGCCGGATCTTCAATGACCATGATTGGCGTCTCCGATCCAGGCGTGCGGCGCGACAATAACGAAGACGCATATTTGCTGGTGCCCGAGATCGGTCTTGCAGTCTTGGCCGATGGCATGGGTGGGCATCTCGCGGGCGAAGTTGCAAGCGGCATCGCGGTCGATATTATCCGACGCAATCTCATCGGCGCGTTTGCGCGCGCCAACGACGAGGGCGATCGCAACGCGCTCGAGCGGCGCGCATTGAAAGACGCGATCGAGCTTGCCAATAGCGCGATTTATGAAACCTCGATGACTCGGCCGGAGTGCGCCGGCATGGGCGCGACGGTCGTCGCGACGGTGCTATATGAGGATAAAATCTGTGTCGCGCACGTCGGCGACTCGCGCCTTTATCGACTGCGCGACGATCACTTGGAACAAATCACGCAAGATCATTCGATGGTGCAAGAATTGGTGCGTCGCGGCTTCGTGACTGCGGAAGAAGCGCGCCAATCGGTGAATAAAAACGTAGTTACCCGCGCATTGGGTGTCGACGCGTTGGTCGAAGTCGACATCGGTGAATACGACGTCGCTCCTCAAGACTTATATCTTCTATGCTCCGATGGTTTGAGCGACGTCTTATCCGACGACGCGATTCTGCAGGTATTGCAAGCGAATCGCGGCGATTGGGAACAAGCGTTACAGGAACTGGTAACGCAGGTGAACGCGCTCGGCGGTCCGGACAACGTGTCGGCGATCTTGGTACATGCAGCATCGCCCTTCGCCCGCAGCGCGCAAGCCGTGCAACAACTCGAACAATTGATAAACTAAAAACAATTAACGATTCAGAAGGCCCACCATGTCCAAGCTCATCCTAAAATATAACGACGAAATCATCGACGAGATCTCGCTTAAGCAAGGCGATATGACGATCGGCCGCCGGCCTGGCTGCGATATCGTGATCGATAATCTTGCCGTCAGTGGCAATCATGCCACGATATTTACCGTCGGCGACGATTCGTTTATTCAGGATCTGGATAGCACCAATGGTACGCTGATCAATAGCAAGCGCATCACGAAACACCATCTCAAGCACGGCGACGTCGTGACGATCGGCAAGCATTCGCTGATTTACGTCAGCCCGAAGATGGAAAAGCCGGTGGACGAGTTTGAAAAGACGGTCGTGCTCACCGCCGGTAAACCGATGGCAAAACCCGATCAACAGCGCTCCGCGGCGATTTTTATTTTGAGTGGTGCCAATAGCGGCAAACGCATCGATCTGACCAAGAGTGTGACCAACCTCGGCAGAGCCGGCAAGCCCGCCGGCGTAATCAACCGCAGCGGCGAACGTTACTTATTGATGACCGCCAAGGGCAGCACCGAGATACCGAAGCTCAATGGCAAATCAGTGTCTGCCACCGGCGACGAATTAAAGCACGGCGATATCATCGAAGTGGGCGACGCGCGGCTGCAGTTTAACTTTAAGTAGCCGTCGATAACCAACACGGACGCAAGTCGTTATCTAACGATGCGCTTAACGCTCCACTGCCCCACGCAAATCGAGAATATGGCGCTTGAGCGAGTTGGAAATGCGACTGTACTCACCGTCGAGCAAAGCCTGCGCCTGCTGGCTTTCGCCGAGGAGATGATGGCTGACGATCTTTGCAGCGATGGTATGGAAGTTCGCGTGTAAATCCTTCACCACGACATATTCCGGAGAACGATTGAATGTCTTCCCGGCGCCGTAAATCCACTTCCCAAGATCGCAGCGATTATCGACTGCGATCACCTCCGGCTTGAGGTCTTCGGTGCTGGTGCCTTGGAGAAATTGCTCGAGCCGTTGTTTCCAGGCAACGTGTGCGGTAATAATCTTCAGCCAATCAATGCTCATGGAACTCCTCCTTTGATGTAGCCGAAGGGGCAGCAAGATGTATGCCAGTAGCTCAGGTCGCGCTGGTGGCGCTACATCGCGAGCAGGGCTTCAATGGCCTCGTCCAGGCGCGCCACTGGGGTAATGATCATCTCGTTGGCAGCGCCCTTCTCGCGCTTCGGTGCATTCGCTTGCGGAATAATCGCCTGCTCAAAGCCCAGTTTCGCGGCTTCACGGATACGCTCTTGCCCGCGCTGTACCGGCCGCACTTCGCCGGCCAAACCGATTTCGCCGAACACGATGAGTTTTTTTGCCAGCGGGCGATTACGCAGACTCGACACCGCTGCCGCCAGCACCGCCAGATCGGCCGCCGGCTCGGTCACGCGTACACCGCCGACAACGTTGACGAATACGTCTTGATCGTACATCGCGACGCCGGCGTGGCGATGAAGCACCGCGAGCAACATCGCCAAGCGATTGCCGTCTAAGCCGACACACACCCGGCGTGGATTCGCCAGATGACTGCGGTCAACTAAGGCTTGTACCTCGACCAATAGCGGCCGCGTGCCCTCTTGCGTCACCATGACGGCGCTACCCGGAACGGGGGTCGCCTGTGGCGAGATAAACATCGCCGATGGATTCGTGACTTCGCGCAAGCCGGTTTCGGTCATGACAAATACGCCGATTTCATTCACCGCACCGAAGCGGTTCTTGATCGCACGAATCAAACGAAAACGGCTGCTGCTATCGCCCTCGAAATACAACACCGTGTCGACCATGTGTTCTAACACGCGCGGGCCGGCGAGCGTGCCTTCTTTGGTGACGTGTCCGACCAGAAATAACGCCAAGCCCGTTTGCTTGGCGTAGCGTACTAACTGCGCCGCCGATTCGCGCACTTGGGCAACGCTGCCGGGCGCGGAGGTCAGTAGTTCGGTGTAAACCGTTTGAATCGAGTCGATCACCATGACGCGCGGGCGTTCTTGTTGCGCCGTTTGCACGATGCGTTCGACCGCGGTTTCCGCCAATAGGCGTACGCCTGCGGCATTGAGCCCTAAGCGCCGCGCGCGCATCGCCACCTGCTGTGCCGATTCTTCGCCGGATACATACAGCACCGGTGCCTGGCGACCGATCGCCGCGAGCGCCTGCAATAGGATCGTCGATTTGCCGATCCCGGGATCGCCGCCGATCAGCGTTACCGAACCGGCCACGAGTCCGCCGCCTAAGACCCGATCGAGTTCGCCGATCTCGCACGCAATTCGTGTTTGATCTTCGTCCGGCACTGCGTGCAGCGACTGCACCGCTGCAGGGGGCGCATAGCTTTGAAAGCGCGACTCGCTGCGTTCAAGCGGTCCGCTCAGTACGATTTCGCTTAATGTATTCCAAGCGCCGCAGGCGCCGCATTGCCCGGTCCATTTGGCGGCTTGAGCGCCACAGTCGTTGCAGGCGTACGCCGATTTTAGTTTGGCCATGTCGTTAGCTCATCTGGGCGCAATACGCTGCGCTATTGCGCCCTACTACTCACGATGCCGCACCCATTGTGGACGCGGTGGTCTGCGTTTTGACTTCCACGCGCGGAATGCGCGGTGTGACGCCGCATAATAATGTGTAGCCGATGGTATTGGCGCGCTGGGCGATTTCCTCGACCGGTAAACCCTCACCCCAAAGCACGACGCGATCGCCGATTTGCGTCTTGGGTTGGCTGCGCAAATCGACCGTGATCATATCCATGCTCACGCGTCCGATTAAATCGACGCGCTTGCCATTGACCAGAACCGGTGTGCCGGCGCCGGCCTGGCGCGGATAACCATCGCCATAACCAATGGCGACCACACCGATGCGCATATCTTCGGGGCAGACCCAGTCGCCGCCGTAGCCGACCGCATCGCCTTTGCGTAAGGCGTGTATCGCGATCAAGGCGCTGGATAATGTCATCACCGGTTTGAGTCCAAGCTCGGTTGCGCTACGACCGATTACCGGTGAAACGCCGTACAGCATAATTCCGGGTCGTACCCAGTCGCGCCGACTCTTCGGCCACGCCACGACGCCAGCCGAATTTGCAAGACTGCTTTCGCAGCCGAATTCCTTGGTTGCGCGATCGAATTGTTCAATTTGCGCCGCGGTGGTGTTGTCGAAGGTGTTATCGGCGTTGGCGAAATGGGTCATGACGCGAATCTCGCGCACCGCCTTACATGCACGAACACGGGCGAATATTTCCGCCGCACGCGCCGGCGCAAATCCCAGGCGGTGCATACCGGTATCGAATTTCAACCACACATTCAATGCATCGGTGAGCGGGCTGTTCTCGAGATCCCATAACTGCGCCTCGTGATGCAGCACCGGATCGAGACGATGCTGCTGTAACAGCGGTAATTCGCCGGCGTCAAAAAATCCCTCGAGCAGACAAATCGGTTGCGTCACACCGCTGGTGCGCAGCTCGATTCCTTCTTCGACGCTGGCCACACCGAAGGCCTCGGCGCGACGCAGTGCACCGGCAGCCCAAGTCACACCGTGGCCATAGGCGTTGGCCTTGATAATGGCCATCACTTTGGATGCGGGCGCGTAATGGCGTACGCGTTCGAGATTGTGTCGCAACGCCTCGGCACTCAGCAGTGCGCGCGCCGGACGACTCAATAGCCACCTCGATCCGCATTGGCGTAATTCTCGAAGCGGGTGATTTCGCCAAGGAAGGTCAGACGCACGCGGCCGGTGGGACCGTTACGTTGCTTGCCGATAATAATCTCCGCCGTGCCTTTGTCCGGGCTGTCTTCGCGATAAACCTCGTCGCGGTAGATAAATAAAATCACGTCCGCGTCTTGCTCGATGGCGCCCGACTCGCGCAGGTCGGACATGATCGGGCGCTTATCGTTGCGCTGTTCCAAGCTGCGATTGAGCTGCGATAAGGCAATCACGGGAACATTGAGCTCCTTCGCGAGCGACTTTAAGGCGCGCGTGATGCCGGAAATTTCGGTCGCGCGATTCTCGTTCATCTCGGTTGAGGCCATGAGCTGCAAATAATCGATGACGATCATGCCGAGCCCATGTTCGCGCTTTAAGCGACGCGCGCGTGCGCGTAATTCGATCGGCGTCAACGCCGGCGTATCGTCGATAAAGAGCGGTGCGTCGGCGAGCATGCCGATGGCGGAGGTCATGCGCGGCCAATCGTCGTCGCCGAGTTTGCCGGTACGCACCTTTTGCGCGTTGATGCGTCCGAGCGAGGAAATCATGCGCAGCGCCAATTGCTCGCCGGGCATTTCCATACTGAAGATGGCGACCGGTAATTTCTGCCCAATAGCGGCGTCTTCGGCGATGTTCATCGCGAACGACGTTTTACCCATGGACGGACGCCCGGCGATGATAACGAGATCGGATGGCTGTAGGCCGGCGGTCATCTCGTCGAGATCGTTAAAGCCGGTGGAAACACCGGTGATATGACTGCTGGAATGAAATAGCTTATCGATTCGATCGACGGCGCGCGTGAGCAGGCTCTTAATCGGTTGAAAGCCGCCGCGGCGATGGGCGCCCTTCTCGCTGATCTCGAAAATATATTTTTCTGCCGCATCCAAAAGATCGACCGCATTGCGTCCATTCGGCTGATACGCACTGTTACCGA
>CAZCAK010000041.1:0-7415 GCA_964496605.1 uncultured Acidiferrobacteraceae bacterium
CGCTGGCGGAGGAAATCGGTTTGCTCTTACAGATCGGCGCGTGGGTCCTGCACAACGCCTGTGCACACCTCGCCAAATGGCAAGCCTTAAGATTCGGTGAGCTTGGTATATCGATCAATCTCTCGGTGCGACAGTTTCAACACAATGACGTGATCCCCACTGTGGTTGATGCGCTGGAAGCTGCCGGCTTAGCGCCGCAACGCTTGGAGTTGGAAATTACCGAAACGATTCTGGCCCAGGGTGAGGAAGTCACTTCTGCCATGCAGGGCTTAAGCGAGCGTGGCGTGCGTTTTTCCATTGACGATTTCGGCACCGGTTATTCGTCGTTGTCTTATCTAAAACGCTTCCAGATCGACACGCTTAAAATCGATCGCTCCTTCGTTCGCGATATACCGCATGACGCAGACGATGCTGCGATCGCCGCCGCCATCATCGCCATGGCACATAATCTTGGGATTGAAGTGATCGCCGAAGGCGTGGAAACCCAGGCGCAATTGGAATTTTTACGTACGCATCAATGCGACGCCATGCAGGGGTTCCGCTTTAGCGAGCCGCTCGACGCCGACGCGGCGACGACGTTTTTACAGACCTACAAAAAAAACGCGCGGCGCTAGATCGCCGCCGCTTAACACGCTAGGCGCTGACAAGATCCATTTCCATAATCAACTGCGCCGCGCGCATCAGCAGTTCTGCTTCCGCCGGTCGCGTGTCGATCGGACTGAGATTGAAATGGCAAATCGTGCCAACCACATTCCCTGCGTGATCCATTAACGGCACGCCGCAATACGCCTTCACCTCATGTCGTTTGGGATGTAGCGCCACGCGGGCGTCGCTATCGGCATCCGGTACTAAAAAGACATGGCGAAAATCGCGCACGTAGGTGCAGTAGGAGCTGGTGATAGGGATATCCGGCAGCGTATCGGTTAGCGCGTTGTTGCGATCGAAGAAGCATACATTCTTCAGCGTCGCCTGATCGAAACGATATACCGCAGTGAAACGAAAGCGGGTCAGCCCATTGAGAAATACAATCGTCGCGCGCAGACCATGCTCGGCGAGCAGGAGGCGTAAGATGGAAATGGTCTTGTCATGATCGGGGTAGTCGGTAGTCATTGAGCGTGAGGCGTTTCCGGCATTCGAATAATTTTTTTTGAAGCCTAGCCGGTAACGGCAAAAAATCCCAGCGAAAACCGCGGAAACCTCCCATCGTTACAAACTCGTCTGCCAAAAGATCACTTTTGGCGTACCTACGGCCACGACCAAGCCCATCAGTGGGGGCGGAGATCCAGAGACAATGTTGTTTCATTTATACGCTTCGATCCCGTCAGGCGCCCTCGCGCCGGAGCACCCCGCTCACCCAAGTGCTAGCGCTCGACTTCTGTAACACGGTTTAATTTTGCGGCACGTCTCGCAATACCGCTTTAACATCACTCGTCGGTGACACAACCCTCGCTCGCGTTCTTCACGCTCTTAATATATTTATGCAAGGTGCCGCGCGTCGCCTTATACGGCGGCATCTTCCACGCGGCGCGCCGGCGTGTCATTTCTGCATCGCTGACGTTCACGCTTAAGCTTTTACTGTTCGCATCGATGGTAATCACGTCGCCGTTTTTGATTAGCGCGATCGGTCCGCCTTCCTGCGCCTCCGGTACGATATGTCCGATAATGAAACCATGCGAACCACCGGAGAAACGACCGTCGGTTAATAGCGCAACGTCTTTGCCTAGACCCGCGCCCATGATCGCCGACGTCGGCGTCAACATCTCCGGCATACCGGGCCCGCCCTTAGGGCCTTCGTAGCGAATCACCACCACATCGCCTTTTTGGATTTCCTTGCGCTCGAGCGCGTGCAGCATATCCTCTTCCGAATCGTAGACCTTCGCCGGCCCCTCGAATCGTAGACCTTCCTTGCCGGTAATCTTCGCCACCGATCCGCCGGGTGCGAGATTGCCTTTCAAGATTTGAATATGCCCCGATGGCTTAATCGGTTTTTCCAACGGCATGAACACATCTTGTCCCGCCTTGAGCTCTGGTAGATTTTGCAAATTTTCCGCGACCGTTTTACCCGTGACGGTGAGGCAATCGCCGTCGATAAGTCCCTTCGCTAATAAATATTTCATCACCGCCGGTGTGCCGCCGACGTTGTGCAAATCTTCCATGACGTAGCGACCGCTCGGTTTGAGATCGGCCAAGAACGGTACGCGATCGCTGACACGCTGAAAGTCGTCGATCGTCAGCGGCACGTTGACCGCGCGCGCCATCGCGATGAGATGCAATACCGCATTGGTCGAACCGCCCAGCGCCATAATCACGACCATTGCGTTCTCGAACGCCGCGCGTGTCATGATGTCGCGCGGCTTGATGTCGCGCTCCAATAAAATCTTGATCGCCTCGCCGGCGCGACGACACTCTTCTAATTTTCCGGGATCAACCGCGGGCACCGAGGAGCTGTAGGGCAATGCCATGCCCATCGCCTCGATCGCCGACGCCATCGTATTCGCGGTGTACATGCCGCCGCAGGCACCGGCGCCGGGGCAGGCATGTTGCACGATATCTTGGCGCGTACCCTCGTCGATCTTACCGGCGATGAACTCGCCGTAACTCTGGAACGCGGAAATGATATCGAGTGTGGGATGAATGGTGCTGCGCGCCGGGTGGCCTGGCTTGATGGTGCCACCGTAAACCATAAGCGCCGGGCGATTCAGACGGCCCATGGCAATCAACACCCCGGGCATATTTTTATCGCAGCCCGGGATGGAAATATTCGCGTCGTACCATTGGGCGCTCATCACGGTCTCGATCGAGTCAGCGATGAGATCGCGCGACTGCAGAGAGTAGCTCATGCCGTCGGTGCCCATGGAAATGCCGTCGCTGACGCCGATGGTGTTAAAGCGCATGCCGACCAAACCCGCGGCGCGCACACCCTCTTTCACCTTCTGCGCCAAATCGAGCAGATGCATATTGCAGGTATTGCCCTCGTACCAAACGCTGGCGATGCCGACCTGCGGCTTGGCCATATCGGCGTCGGTCAAGCCGGTGCCGTATAGCATCGCCTGCGACGCGCCCTGCGATTTCGGTTGGGTGATCTGTGAACTAAATTTGTTTAACTTCTGCGCCATTGCCGCCCCGCGAACGAAAAAACGCATTTTACCCGAAACCCTCGCCGACGTTGCGTCACTTTGTTAGCATGCCCCGATGCACTTTCGGTATGTTTTGACGGCACTGGCCTTGTCCCCGCTCGCCGCGACCGCGGTCGAGGGCCTGCAAATCGATATGCAGGAGGTCGATGGGGTACCGTCGGCGCGCGCGGAGGCGATACTCGATGCACCGCCGGAACGCGTTTGGGATGTCGTCGACCGTTGTGCCGACTATAAAAATACCCTGGTGTCGGTGCGGGAGTCGAAAGAGCTGGCGCGCACCGACACCACTCGCCGCTGCGAGCTGACGGTGGAAATGCCGTTTCCATTACCGAATTTGACCGGTACCACCGACGCCACGGTGGAATCCGTGCCGGGCAAACTATGGCGCCGCAGCTGGCAGTTGGTCGACGGCGATTATCGCAAGAACAGCGGTAGCTGGACCCTGACGCCGGAGTCGAACCAGCGCACCCGTGTCGTATACACGCTCATCGCGCAGCCGAAAATGCCGGTACCGCAATTCGCCCTGCGCATGGGACAACAACAGGCAATTCCCAAACTCTTCGATAAACTCGAGGCACAGGCCCAAGGTCGCGTTGCCGGCATCGTGTCGCCGCTCAGCGAATAATAACGCCTTGCGTGCGCCCGCTTGCGGGGTGGCGGCGGTTTTTGTCATGCTCGCGCGATGGAAAAGGTACGTCTGTCGAAAGTCATGGCCGAACGCGGTTTATGTTCGCGTCGCGAGGCTGACCACTACATCGAGCGCGGCTGGGTGTTCGTTGACGGTGAGCGGATCTCGCAACTCGGCTACAAAATCGATCCGAGTCAAACGGTCACACTCGATGCGCGCGCACAGCGCACGCAGGCACAACGCGTCACGATTTTATTACACAAGCCAATCGGCTACGTTTCGGCACAGGCGGAAGACGATTACACGCCAGCGGTGGAATTAATTTCTGCCGATACGCGCGACCCCGCGGACAAAACCGCGTTGCGCTTTACTCGCGATCACTTACGCGGCTTGGCACCGGCCGGTCGGCTCGATATCGACTCGACCGGCTTGCTGGTGTTGACACAAGACGGCCGCATCGCCAAACAACTCATCGGCGCCGACTCTCCCATCGAAAAAGAATATCTGGTGCGGGTCGAAGGCAAACTAAGCGATGACGACTTACAGCGCCTGCGCTTCGGGCTGACGCTCGACGATAAACCGTTAAAGCCGGCGCAGGTCGATTGGCAAAACGCCGATCAATTGCGATTCGTATTAAAGGAAGGCCGCAAACGTCAAATCCGTCGCATGTGCGAACAGGTTGGTTTGCGCGTCACCGGTTTAAAACGCGTGCGCATCGGCAACGTACGCCTAGGCGCCTTACCTTTAGGTAAGTGGCGCTATTTAGGCGAGCAGGAGCGGTTTTAAGTTTCGAAAGTGAATATGTGGTGCAATACGCTAACGCTCGCGCCCTACGTCCTCTCACAATTCGTTGCCCAAATGAAATCCTAGACAACGCCCCGGATTCCGCGTTGCCGCATCCGGGCTACACCGAAATCACAAGTCTCGCAATACATATAGCGTGATGCAGCGAAATGCAGGATGCAATAAGTCGCGGTCTCGCGCCCGCGACACCGCGCCGGAGCAGCACACCAAAGTCGTCAGCCGCTGGCGATCTTCACCGCCAGTAGCGCAATCACTGTCGCCAATATCAGCGACACGATCTTCCAAAACACGATCGGGTTGCGTTCGATCAACGGCGGACGCGTTTTATTTAAATATTCCTCGTTCGGATACCGCAGGTCATACGCGAATTCCGCTACTTCCTCATAGCGTCTGGCCGGGTCGGGGTCGACCGCCTTCTTGAGCACCGCATCGATCCACGCCGGAAGCTCACGACGCTCGTCGAGAATGGAGCGATACGCTAATTTATTTTGCGCCGCACGCGTGCGGATTTTGGCGACGGCGGCGCCATACGGTAATTTGCCGCAGAGCATTTGATACGCGATGACGCCCAAGGAAAAAATATCGGAACGCGTCGTTGCCACTTCGCCGATAAAATACTCCGGCGCGGTATATTGCGCCGTACCGAGGAGGCTCTGTTCCGATATCGTAATCTCGGCGACACCGGCGACGCGTGTGGACCCGAAGTCGATAATCTTCACCGTGCCGGTACCATCGATCATGATGTTGTTGGGTCTTAGGTCCTGATGCAACATCTCGAGCCGATGAAACGCCAAGAGACCTTTGGCGATTTGCTCGATAATTCCGCGCACCGTTTCCAAATCCGGCTGCGGATGATCGACTATCCATTGGCTCAAGGTTTGGCCGTCGATGAATTCGGTGACGACATACAAGTAGTGCCGTTTGCGCGTGTTCTTGCACGGCTTCAACACATGCGCGCTATTGATCCGCTGCGCAATCCAATCCTCCATCAAGAACCGCTCGAGGTACGCCGGATCGTTGCGCAAATCGATCGACGGGATTTTGATTGCCACCGATGTATTGGTCGCCTCGTCCAGCGCCAGATAAATATGGCTGCGGCTGCTGGAGTGCAACTCGCGGACGATGGCGTAACCGTCGAAGCGCATGCGCGGTTCCAACAACGGGGGCAACGGCAGTTCCGTCGCCTGTTGATAAATCTCGTTCACTTCGCGGTGCGGAAGGTCGTCGACGCGGACGATCTGGACTGTGAGATTATCCGGGCTGCCGTGATCATAGGCCTGACGCACAATATTTTTTGCCGCGGTGTCGAGCTCGTGCGCATAACGCGCAATGGTATCGACCAGGGGCTGCGCGCCGATGAACTCATAGACGCCATCGGTCGCGAGCACGAAGACTTCGCCCGGCTCCACCGGCAACGCCTGATAATCGATCTCGAGCTGCGGGTGAATGCCGAGGGCACGACTGAGATAGCTTTTATCCGGCGACGCCCAGATCCGATGGTCGCGCGTCAATTGCTCCAAACGACCGTCGCGTAAACGGTAGATGCGTGTATCGCCGACATGAAATAGATGCGCCGTGGTGGACTTAATGACCATGGCGCTGAGAGTGCAGACGTAACCGCGGTCTTTATCGTAACGATATTGGCTCTGCTGCGTTTGCGCATGCAGCCAGGAATTGGCCGCGGCCAGTACCCGCTGCGCCGACTTTTTGACCGACCAGGCCTCGGCGGTGCAGAAATAATCTTCCAGAAAACTTTTCACCGCGACTTCGCTCGCGACGCGACTGACGTTGCTGCTGCTGATGCCGTCGGCCAGCGCAATGGCGACGCCCTTGGCGCTGAGCTGCGGCTCTTTCGGGATCGCGCCGCCGTGGAAATCCTGGTTGATTTCCTTGCGGCCTTTGTCGGAATATTGTCCGAGCGAGATGGTGAGTTTGGGCATTACCGCCATGGACCAGGGAACGCCTCGGCCACCCAATGACCGAGGCTTCCGGAATTATACTGCCTTTCTCAACACTCGCTTCGGCGCAGTCTTAATGTGCGTGGCGTAGAGCGTGAGTCCGGTGAACGCGAGCCCGCCGACAAGATTCCCCAACACGGTTGGAATTTCATTCCAGATCAAGTAGTCCATGATCGAGAAATTACCGCCCATGATCAAAGCCGAGGGAAACAAGAACATATTCACCACCGAGTGCTCGAAGGTCATCGCGAAGAACAGCATGATTGGCATCCACATGGCGATGACCTTGCCGCTCACCGAGGTGGAAATCATCGCGCCGACCACGCCAGTTGAGACCATCCAATTGCACAACATGCCGCGGATGAACAAGGTCAGCATACCCATCGCACCATATTTCGCGTAACCCAAGGTGCGCGCCTCGCCAATACCGGCGATGACTTTGCCGACCGCGTTCGGTTCGGTAGAGAAACCGAAGGTGAACACCACCGACATCATCACCGCCACCGTGAAGGCACCGAGGAAATTTCCGACAAACACCAGGCCCCAGTTTTTCAAAACGCCGCCGAGCGTAACGCCGGGCCGCTTATCGAGCCACGCGAGCGGTGTTAGTACGAAAACACCGGTCAATAAATCGAAGCCCAATAGATACAGCATGCAAAATCCCACCGGAAACAAAATCGCCCCGATAATGGGATAACCGGTTTGCTGGCTTACCGCAACCGCAAACACCGCGGACAGCGCCAAGATCGCACCGGCCATATAGGCGCGAATCACAGTGTCGCGCGTGGCCATAAAAATTTTCGACTCACCGGCGTCGACCATTTTGGCGACGAATTCGGACGGGACTAAGTAAGACATGGTTCTCCTCGAACAAGAATCAGAATGTAC
>CAZCAK010000041.1:7515-9700 GCA_964496605.1 uncultured Acidiferrobacteraceae bacterium
ATTCGGACGGGACTAAGTAAGACATGGTTCTCCTCGAACAAGAATCAGAATGTACACCGGCGAAAATGCAAGATAGGGACCAGCTCACACCGGGCAGCGATTTCGGTGTTATTCCGCGGTTTTTTGCCCGTTTCGACCGAAAACCGATCCGCGCTTTGGGGCGAATGTGGTGCATGACACGGTGCGCGCGCACAATCGAGGTGCTGCAACATGCCATATGAAAGTGCGTGTGCGCCGCCAGTCGTGAACCGGTCCTGCGAACCATTGCACGGGAAAACACTTTGATTGGGTTTGGCGATCGGTCGGCACCACGCAAAGACGGGCACAAGCGCGGCGCAACAAAACCCGCTAAACTTTCCCACGTGAGGTTCGTTTGTACCGCCTAATTCGCCCGCTTCTGTTCGCGCTCGATGCCGAGCGCAGTCATCATCTTACCTTGCGCGCGCTCAATAGTATCAATCGCGTCCCCGGCGGTGGCGCCTTGCTGTCGCGCCTGTATGCACCGCCGCTGCTGCCGTTCGAAGTTATGGGCCTGCGATTCCCAAATCCGGTCGGTCTCGCCGCCGGTCTCGATAAGAACGGCAAGCACGTCGCCGCACTCGCGCGACTCGGGTTCGGTTGGATTGAAGTCGGTACCGTGACGCCGCGGCCGCAACCCGGCAACGCGCGACCACGGTTGTTTCGCCTCGCGTCGCAGTCGGCGATTATCAATCGCATGGGATTCAATAATGACGGTGCCGCGGCTCTGATTGCCAATTTGCAGCGCCAGGCACGGCCAGCGGTACTCGGAATTAATATCGGAAAGAACAAAGACACGCCGCTGGAGCGCGCGGTCGACGACTACGTCGCCGGCTGGCGTACGGTGGTGGCGTATGCCGACTATGTCGCAATCAATATTTCGTCACCGAATACCGCCGATTTGCGGCAACTGCAGCACGCCGACGCGCTCGATACGCTACTTGCGGCGCTCAAGACCGAACAGGCAACCAGCGCAAGGATGCTCGGGCGTTACATCCCACTCGTGGTCAAAATCGCACCGGACCTGATCGCAAGCGAGCTCGCCACACTGGCTCAGACCTTATTGCGCCACGACGTCGATGGCGTGATTGCGACCAATACCACCGTTACCCGTCCGGGTCTCGACAATATTGCCGCCGCGCGCGAAGCCGGCGGCCTCAGCGGGCGACCGCTGCGGCCGCTGTCAACGCTCATCGTGCGCGATTTGAGCGCGCACCTAAACGGACGTATTCCTATTATTGGCGTCGGCGGGATCGACGACGCCGAAAGCGCCTGGGAAAAGCTCATGGCCGGCGCCGACCTAATTCAGGTCTACTCCGGCTTGATATTTGCAGGACCTAACCTCATACGAGAGGTAGTGCGCGATCTTTGCCAGCGTTTGGACTTCCCCACCGATGCTAAAGCCGCGCTCGCAAGTCTGCGCACCGCCCGTATGAACCTTTCATCCGGAAGTTTGACCAAAACGTAAACGGTGTCTGGCTATCGGTTAAAATTGTTATTGAAACGATAGACGGCAAACAGAAGAGAGAGCGCAGTGAACACTACCCAAATACAGAATCGGAAAATCGTTATTGAAGGGGTGACCGAAGACGGTCGCCCGTTTCGTCCCAGCGATTGGATCGAGCGCATGAGTGGCAGTCTTTCAACCTTTGGTAACGACCGCCGCATTCGCTACTCGCAATACTTACAACCGCAAATGCTCGAAGGCAAGAAGTGCTTAGTGATCGACGCCGGCTTGCGCGAGCGCAATCCCGCGGCGTTCAATTTCCTGATGGACTTCGCCAAGGGCAATAAATTGCGGATACGCGAAGTGGAGGGCAAGCCCAAGGGTGAACCACGCAATAACGATAAACAAGCGGGGAATTCCAATCTATGTCCCGCTTAATCATTGTGCTGATGCAAAAATAAAAAACCGGCAGCCGCCGGTTTTTTATTTTGTGCACCTTTTCCTCCGGCAACTGTCAGATCCGCTCTCGCAACACACTACACACACGCTCGATTTGTTGCTGCGTCATGGTGGGAAATATCGGCAGTGATAACACTTCTTGCGCCGCCCGCTCCGCGTGTGGCTGATCACCGCTGTGCATACCTAGGGCCGCATAGGCCGGCTGCAAATGCATAGGCACGGAATAGAAAATCGAACTCGCGATCTGTTGTTCTTGCAAAC
>CAZCAK010000042.1:0-9650 GCA_964496605.1 uncultured Acidiferrobacteraceae bacterium
GGCAGGATCTCGCCCCACAGATAGCCCAATTTGTCGCCATAAAGCCGCTCGGCGGTAGTGGCGCCTAATTCGTTTAAATATGTGCGATTGCCTAAATCGCTGATGAGGAGAAAGCCGTGCGCCAAGTCGCGCTCTTCGATGATGGGCACATTCAGCCCGAGCCGATGCAGGCGCGTAGCGACCGTGATATAGGGCAGTACATCCTCTTTTTCCGGCGGTGCGTCCATGACGATATGGGTCGCACCGTTGAGTTGTACGCGAAAATAGCGCCGGAAACTGGCGTCGGCAGATGCCGGTTGTATGGAAAAATCGTTGCGACCCAGGACCGCACCGACCCATTGCTTCAACTGTTCTAGCCGTAAATCCATATTCGATGCAGTTTATCTTTGACGAGCGCAACAATACTTGCTTGGGCCGACGATTCTATGCGATTTTATCGCGCACCACGACCCGCATGCGCGCCCTCCGTTTTTTCACGATAACCGCCACTTTAACGTTGGGCATGACCTGGCCGACGACGCGTGCCTATGCTGAGGATAGCTGCCCGAGCACAACACCGGCGCCGGCGCCGGCACAAGTGCGCCGCGGCATCGTGCCCGGCGAAGGGCCAATCGATATTACCGCTAACCAGGCCGAGCAAAACGGCGATATCAGCGTCTTTTCCGGCAATGTCGTGATTCACTACGGCACCGAAACGGTGACCGCCGACCGCGTGACGTACAACCGTGCGACCGATGAAATCGAGGCCGCTGGTAACGTGCAATTGAAAAATCAAGTTGGCGACTCGCTGACGACACCGTTCCTGCAACTGCAGCGCGAGTCCGGTTCCGGTTTCAGTCGTGATATCAAATTTCGCTTTGCGCAGAATAGCTCGCGCGGTGAGGCGCGGGAGGTGCATTTCCATGGGCGCGAACTGGTGCGTCTCGATGCCGCGCGCTACACGCGTTGCCCGCAGGGACAAGACGACTGGTTCATCCGCGCGAGCCATCTGGAGCTCGATTACACGAAAGAAATTGGTAGCGCAAAAAATGCGCGCGTCTATTTCAAATCGATCCCGGTGTTGTACTGGCCGTATATGACATTTCCCTTGTCGGAGAAGCGCAAATCGGGTTTTCTCGCGCCGGTGTTCGGTACCGACAATTTGAATGGCTTTTTTCTGACCTTGCCGTATTACTTCAATCTCGCACCGAATTACGATTTGACTGTTGCCCCCAAGTTATTGAGCCGGCGCGGTGTGCAATGGCAGACCGAAACGCGTTATCTCGGTGAAAAATACGACGGCGGTTTAAATCTCGACTATCTCTATAACGACAAGGTTCGCGGCATCGATCGCGAGTTAACGCGGTTTACCCATCACTATTACCTAAGTCCCTACGTCACGACCGACATCAATCTCAATCACGTCTCGGACAAGGATTACCTCAGCGATTTTGCCTTCAGCATCGCCGATGCCGCTTCGACCTATATGCCGGAAAAGGCGGAGGTACGTTATGCCGACGAAAATTGGCGTGCGGCCTTGCGAGTGTTTGGCTATCAAACCGTCGACAAAACCGTAGCGCCGGAGAACGTACCCTATAGTCGTTTGCCGGAGCTCGTTTGGAGTAACGGCGCCGCGTCTGGTCCGAATACACCGGCCTACGGCGATGTTGGCGATCTCGCATACTTTCAGCATCGCACCAAAGTCAGCGGCGAGCGCTTCGGATTCGAGCCTTACATCAGTTGGCCGCTGCGAAATTCATATGCCTTTTTCGTCCCCAAGGTGTCGGCGCGTTACACCGCTTATCACTTACCGGACATCAATGACCCTTCCAGCGTCGTGCCGGTGGCGAGCGTCGATTCCGGTCTCATCTTCGAACGCGATTTCCAGTTGCGCGACCGCGACTATGTACAAACGCTCGAGCCGCGCCTGTTTTACACCTACATTCCCTACGTGTACCAAGACGATCAACCCAATTTCGATACCGGACCGGAGGATTTTAATTACTCGAATTTATTCCGCGAGAACCGCTTCTTCGGCGGCGATCGTGTCGGCGACGCGGATCAAGTCACGGCCGGTATCACTTCACGCTTTCTCGATGATGCCGGTATCGAATGGGTGAGGCTGAGCATCGGTCAGGTTTATTACGCAAAATATCCGCGGGTATACACCCCAGAACAACTACTGGTTCCGGCGCCGGTGCGCAATCAGAATCGCTCCTACCTCGTCGGCCAGTCGCGGATTCGTCTAGGAAAGCCCTGGTATCTGCGCAACGATATCCAGTGGGATCAGGAACAATCGCGCACGCGCAAGAGCAGCACTTATCTGCAATACCGGCCGACGGTCGATAGCATCGTTAACTTCGGTCATCGCTTCGTCAATCCACCCTCGGACGCGATCACCATCACCGACCAAACCTCACGCCTCGAGCAGATGGAACTTTCAGCTCAGTGGCGCGTCAATCCGCGGTGGTCGCTATTATTAAAAAATAGCTACTCTTTGCTCACGAATAGCAATTTAGAGTCCTATGCCGGTTTTCAATACAGCGCCTGCTGCTGGCTCGGACGCTTCTATGTGCAGCAGACTGTGAACCAAAATAACGAACAGAAATACATTTACTATTTCGAATTCGAGCTCAGCGGCTTGCTCAAGCTCGGTGCGTCGCCGATCGCCAGTCCCTTGAGCAAGGGCAGCTTCATTTTCGACGATTGATAGCCCCTCTGCTATATTGGCCGACCCATGAAACGTACGGTTTTTCTGCTGTTTATCCTATTGTCCGGTTTTGCCTCGGCACGGGCGGCGCTTGACCGCGTCCTGGTCGTGGTCAATGACGACGTCGTGACCCAAAGCGAGCTCGACGCACGCATTCCCAATGTCAAAAAACAATTAGAGCGTCAGCACATTCGCATACCGCCGGAAGACGTGCTGCGGCGCGGCGTGCTCGATCGGATGATCGTCGAGCGCTTACAACTGCAGGTCGCGACGCAAATGGGTATCGAGGTCGATAAAGATCGGATCGATCAGGCGATCGCCCGTATCGCCGCAGATAATCGCCTCGATGTCCCCGGATTCATGGCGGTGCTGAAAAGCGAAGGTATCCCTGCCGCCGAGTTCCGCGAGCAAATTCGCACGCAATTGATTGTGCAGCAATTGGTCGATCGCGAGATTAATAGTCGTGTCAACGTGTCCGATTCCGAAGTGCAAAGTTTTCTCGCGCGCAATCGCGACGCGGTGGCGGAATACAATCTCAGCCATATCCTGCTTGCGGTACCGGAGAACGCAACACCCGATGCGATCCAGGCGGCAAAGCGGCGCGCGGATAATCTTTGGCAACAGCTCAGCGACGGTGGCGACTTCGAGCAATTGGCCATCGCCAATTCGCAAGACGATAAGGCGCTGGAGGCTGGCAATATCGGTTGGAAAAAGGCCGGGCAATTACCGCCGCTGTTTTTATCGGCCTTGGAAAAGTTGGCTGTGGGTTCCATCAGTCCGGTGTTGCGCAGCCCCAACGGCTTTCATATTTTAAAGCTTAACGATAAACGTGGCGGTAACGAGGCGATGCCGGTACGGCAGTCGCATGTGCGCCATATTCTGATCAAGCCGACCGAGCTTTTATCGGACGCCGAGGCCAAGACAAAGCTGGGAAATCTGCGTGAACGCATTGCACAAGGCGAAGATTTCGCCGCCCTGGCAAAGGCAAATTCAGACGATGCCGGGTCCGGCAGTAACGGCGGTGATCTCGGCTGGATCTCGCCGGGACAAACCGTGCCGGCGTTCGAGCGCGCGATGGACAAGCTCGATATCGGCGCGCTGAGTGCGCCGGTGCGCAGCCCTTTCGGTTGGCACTTGATACAAGTATTGGCGCGGCGCGATCAAGACATGGGCGCCGAGCGACGCGTCGCCGAGGCGCGGCAGCAATTGCATACGCGTAAGGCGGATGAACGTTACGAACAATGGTTGCGCCAATTGCGGGATGAGGCCTACGTCGAATACAAAAACCTCTGATACGCCGGCGCGCCGGAAGATCGCGCAGCGTCCGGCGTTGGCGCTGACGCCGGGTGAGCCGGCCGGTATCGGTCCCGATCTTGCCGTAAGGTTGGCCGACGGTCCGCTCGATTACGATCTCACGATCGTCGCCGACCCGGTAGTGTTGGCGGCGCGTGCGCGCCAACTCGGATGCAACGCCGATTTTTCCTTGTGGCCGGAGCGCGATGCACGCGGCGTGTCGGTATTGGCAGTCGATACCGCGGCACCGGTGCGTGCCGGCAGTTTAGACCCACGCAATGCACACTACGTCCTGGACACGCTTCGGCGCGCGGTGCACGGTTGTGTTGGCGGTGCCTTCGATGCAATGGTAACCGGACCGGTGCACAAAGGCGTGATTAACGATGCCGGTATTCCATTTACCGGCCACACCGAATTTCTCGCGCAGGAAACGCAAACGCGTCAGGTTGTCATGATGCTAATCGCGGGCGATCTGCGCGTGGCGCTGGCGACGACGCACTTACCTTTGAGCGCGGTCAGCGGCGCCATCACACGCGAGCATCTGCGCACGACGCTCGAGATCTTGCAGCGCGATTTGCAGCAGAGATTCGCCATTTCCGCGCCGCGAATTTTGGTGCTGGGCCTCAATCCCCACGCCGGTGAAGGCGGTCATCTTGGGCGTGAGGAAATCGAGGTGATTGCCCCGGTGCTACAACAGTTAAACGCCCAGGGGATGGATCTGCGTGGACCGGTGCCGGCCGATACCGCATTTACGCCGCAGCACCTGCAGGACGCCGATGCAGTATTGGCGATGTATCACGATCAAGGCCTACCGGTGTTGAAGCATGTGGGCTTTGGACGCGCGGTGAATATCACGCTGGGCCTACCGATTGTGCGCACTTCGGTCGATCACGGTACTGCGCTCGATCTTGCCGGCAGTGGGCGCGCCGATGGCGGTAGCCTCGAAGCGGCGGTAGCCTTGGCGCTGAGCCTCGTGCGTGCGCGCGCCACGGCCTAAGAAACGTCTCGGGCAACACTTCCTGCACGATCGCAATATCGTGCGGCGTATTTTGGAACGCTTCGCCGCAACGCCGCAGGACACCGTAGTAGAAATTGGACCCGGTCTGGGCGCGCTGACCACCGGCTTACTCGACGCGGCTACGCGTCTGCATGCGGTGGAATTTGACCGCGACGTGATCGAACCCTTACAGGCGCGCTGCGCCGGACACGGCGAACTGGTGCTGCATCGGGCCGATGCGCTTGAATTCGATTTCTGTTCGATTACACCGCAGCCGCTGCGAGTGATCGGCAATCTGCCGTACAACATCTCCACACCCATTCTGTTTCATCTGCTGGCGCAAGTTCATTGCCTGCGCGATCTGTGTTTTATGCTGCAAAAAGAAGTGGTGGATCGTCTGCATGCCGCGCCCGGCGGCAAGGATTACGGTCGTCTTTCGGTGATGGTGCAGTGGCGCTGTCGCGTCACGCCGTGGTTCGATGTCGCGCCCGGTGCGTTCACGCCACCACCGCAAGTCGATTCGACCGTGGTGCAGCTGGTACCACACGCAACGCCGCCGGTCGCGGTCGACGACGCCGCGGTGTTCGCGCGCGTGGTGCAGATGGCGTTTGCACAGCGGCGCAAGACCTTGCGCAATGCGCTCGCCGATCTCGCTTCGATGGCATTATTGCAATCCGTCGATATCGATCCGACGCGACGCGGTGAGACTTTAAGTTTGGAAGAGTTCGCACGTCTAGCAAACGCGGTGGCGCAAACGAAATAACCGACTACGGCATTTCATCCTTGCCGTAAAATTTGACGCCAAATTTAATTTTATCGCGGCCGGTGGCCTTGCGATGACGATTGGTGTCGCGCAATGAATAGACGCAACCGCAGTATTCCTGTTGGTAAAACTGCTCCGCCTTGGAAATTTCAACGGTGCGCGCGCTGCCACCACCCTTACGCCAATTAAATGTCCAATAGGCGAGACCGGGATACCGCGCGGCGGCGCGCACCCCGCAGTCGTTGATCTGATCCATATTCTTCCAACGGGAGATGCCGAGCGAGCTGGTAAAGATCGGAAAATCATTTTCGGCTGCGTAGAGCGCGCTGCGTTCGAAGCGCATATCGAAACAGGCGGTGCAGCGAATTCCGCGCTCCGGTTCATATTCCATACCCTTTGTGCGCGCAAACCAATTATCGGTGTCGTAATCGAGATCGACAAAGGGGACGCCGAGCTTATCGGCGTAACGTTTATTTTCGTCTTTGCGCAGGGTGTACTCTTTTTGCGGGTGAATATTGGGGTTGTAGAACAGAATGGTGTAGTCGATACCCGAGCGCTTCATTTCGGCCATGATATCGGCGGCGCACGGCGCGCAGCACGAATGCAACAGCATACGGCCGCTCTCGACCGGCGGAACAAGTACCGGTCGGTTGCACGCATCAGGAGAGTCGCTTTGGCGTTTCGACATACAGCTTATTGTAACGGCTTCTGAGGCGCGATGTTACGGCGTGGCCCTGCTACCCTGTTGCTGTGCTCGTCGCGCGGAGAGCTCCGCCACCGCCTGCGTCATCCATTGTTCCGCTAGGGCGTTGATCTCGGCGGCGGTTTTGCCTTGGGTCGGTAGCGGCGCGCCAATGACGACGCGAATCACCCCGGGTTGTTTATGGAAGCCGCGGCGCGGCCAATAGCTGCCGGCGTCATGCGCAATCGGTACTACCGGATGTCCGGTGTGTTCCGCGAGCACGGCACCGCCATATCCGAAGCGACGCAGTTGTCCGGGGGCGGTACGCGTGCCTTCGGGAAACACGACCACCCAGCGCCCACTTTCCAATCGCTCGCGCCCGTGGCGGATAATTTGCTCGATTGCACGCCGACCGCTGCGGCGGTCGATCGCAATGGGATCGGTCAGCGCCAAGCCCCAACCGAACAAAGGGATCCATAGCAACTCACGTTTCAGCACCCACACCTGCGGGGGCAATATGATCTGCAGCGCCAAGGTCTCCCAGGACGATTCGTGTTTGCTAAAAACGATCGCGGTATCCGCCGGCAGATGTTCCAGGCCTTCAACCTCGTAGCGCAGATGACATATCCGTTCGAGCGCCCATAAATTGAAACGCGTCCATTGAATAATGAAGCGATACCGCATGAGCGGCGGGAACGGAAAGGTAAACAAGGTTAGCGGCGCGTAGATCACCACCGACACCCACAACACCAGGTTAAATAACAACGAACGCAGTGCGATCACGTTAAGCGGGTAGGCGATTGCTTAATAACGCGTCGGCGAATGCTGCAAGGTCGTTGAACACCGGCACGCCTTCGATATCGACGCCTTTGGCTAGTGTCCTTTCGCCCTTGCCGGTACGCACCAACACCGGCAGCGCCTGCGCCGCGCGCGCCGCCACTACATCGCGCGCGGTATCGCCGACTGCATACACGCCGTTGAGGTTGAGTTTGAGACGCTCGGCGATTTCCTTGTATAGCCCGGGGCGAGGCTTACGACATAGGCAGTTATTTTCCGGTCCATGCGGACAAAAGAAGATCGCCTCGATCTCACCGCCTTTTTGCCGCACCGCCTCGAGCATCTTCTGGTGAATGCGGTTCAACATATCGATATCGAATAGTTTGCGCGCGACGCCCGACTGATTTGTCGCCACGACGATGCGGTAACCATCTTGATGTAGGCGCGCGATGGCTTCGAGGCTGCCCGGAATCGGAATCCATTCCTCCGGGGTTTTGATGTAGGCGTCGGAGTCGTGGTTAATGACGCCGTCGCGATCAAGAATAACGAAGCGGATCATTCGCGAAATTCCGAGACGCGAATGCGACCGTTGATCGTGCGTGCGCTACGTCCTTCGAGCTTCTTAAGCTTGTCCCACACTGCTTGTTTGAGATCGAAATCGGCCGCAATGGCGGTGCCGAGCAGCAAGATAAACAAGTCGGCACATTCTTCCGCGAGCGCCGCCGACGGTTTGCCCTTGGTAACGCAAGCGGAAATTTCGCCGAGCTCTTCCGTCATCAAGGCGACGCGATAAGTCAGGTCTTCGCCGCCGGTATTTTTGAAATCGTGTTTGGTGTGAAACGCCTGTACCGCCGCCAGCATCGCTTGATAGGAATCGGTGTTCATCGTCACCTCAATGATGCAGTCGCGAAATGTCCGCGACTTCCAAAAATAGCGCGCGTAGACGCGCGAGTAAGGCGAGCCGCGCGTTCTTCAGGGTGACGTCATCGACCATGACCATCACTTCGTCGAATAGTCGATCGACGGCGCCGCGCAGACCTGCCAGCGCCTTCAACGCGGCGCTGTAGTCGCCGCGCTCGATGAGTGGCCGCAACGCGCTCTCGCTGTTCTGTACCGCGCTTAATAAGGCACGCTCCGCGTCCTCGTGTAACACGAGCTCGTTGCGTGCACCGGCGTCAATGGTGCCGGCCTGCTTTAAAATATTGTGAATGCGTTTATTGGCTGCGGCCAATGCAGTCGCGTCCGGCAGCCGGCGAAATGCTTGCAATGCGCGCAAGCGCGGCAGCACTTGATCGATACGCGTCGGCGTGAGACTCAGCACCGCGTCGATTTCGTCCGGTTCGAAACCCTGATCGCGCAAATACGGCTTCAGGCGCTCGAGTATAAAGCGATGTAATTCGGTGACGATTTCGTCGGCGAGCTTGGCTTCGCGAAATTTTTCGCGCGCCAGAGTTAGCAGATCGACAATATCGAGCGCCAACGGCGTTTCCGCGAGAATGCGCACGACGCCCAGCGCTTGACGTCGCAGGCCGAAAGGGTCCTTGTCGCCGGTCGGGATCAGACCGATACCGTAAATGCCGAGCAATGTGTCGAGCTTGTCGGCCAACGCGACCGCGCGTGCCACCGCCGTTGAGGGTAAGTCGGCACCGGCGCCTTTAGGGAAGTAATGCTGCTCGATGGCGTCGGCCACTTCCGGCGGCTCGCCGTCGTGACGCGCATAATATTTGCCCATGATGCCCTGCAATTCCGGGAATTCGCCGACCATATCGGACACCAAATCCGCCTTTGCCAGATGCGCCGCGCGTTTTGCAGCGCTCACTTCCGCCGGCGTCAGGGCCATGCGCGCCGCGATTTCGCCGGCGAGCTGCTCCAGGCGTTGCACGCGTTGCAGCTGGCTACCGAGTTTATTGTGATACACCACCGCGCCGAGTCGCGCGACGCGCCCAGCTAATGGCGTCTTCAAATCCTGCCGGTAAAAGAACTGCGCGTCGGACAGGCGCGCGCGTAATACGCGCTCGTTACCGCCGATGATGCGCTGTGGCTGCGCGGTTTTGATATTGCTGACGAATAAAAACTTCGGCAGCAAGCGACCGTGGCGATCGTACAGCGGAAAATATTTTTGATGCTGCTGCATGCTTACGACCAAACACTCAGCCGGTACTTGCAGAAACTCCGGGTTGAATTCGCCGGCGTATACCGCCGGATATTCGACAATGCTCGCAACCTCCGCGACCAAGGCGGCATCGGGTGACGTTTCATGTTTGGCGTAGCGCCGCGCCGCGGTCGCAAGCTGTGTGACGATCGCATCGCGTCGGCGCGTAAAATCGGCAATGACGTGCGCCTTTTCAAGCAATTGCGCATAGCGCGCGGCATCGCTGACAACGACCGCACCATGGCTCAGAAAGCGATGACCATGGGTTTTATTGCCGCTTTTAATACCAAGCACGTT
>CAZCAK010000043.1:0-9461 GCA_964496605.1 uncultured Acidiferrobacteraceae bacterium
CTGGCCCTGGGCATTACCGGGTTGATCTGGGCCTTGGATATTTTGTTCGGTATCTCACGGCGGCGGCGTAAGGCCGCCGCCTTGCGTAGCGGCAACGCCGACAGTGAAGTCGTGGCCGCGGTGGAACGCGAGCCGCTTTTAGTGGAATACGCGCGGGCGTTTTTCCCAGTCATTCTTGCGGTGTTTTTATTGCGTTCGTTTCTAGTCGAACCGTTTCGGATTCCGTCCGGCTCGATGCTGCCGAATCTGCTGGTCGGCGATTTTATTTTGGTTAATAAATTTACCTACGGCGTTCGCATTCCCGTTATCAATAAGAAGGTTATCGATATCGCTGAGCCGAAGCGCGGCGACGTCATGGTGTTCCGCTATCCGGAAAATCCCAGCGATAACTATATTAAGCGCGTCATTGGGCTGCCCGGCGATCGCATCGTTTATCGCAATAAGCGTCTCGAGATTAACGGTAAACCGATGACACAAAGCGAAATGGACGCGCCCTTCGCCGACCCCTCATTCTACGGTCAGCAGTTTACCGAAGACCTCGACGGCGTGCGGCATACGATCCTGCTGTCGCCGAATATGCAGCAGGAACCCATGGAATTCTTGGTCCCGGCGGGCCATTATTTCGTTATGGGCGATAACCGCGACCATAGTAACGACAGCCGCTATTGGGGCACCGTGCCGGAGGCGAATCTCGTGGGGCGGGCATTTTTTATCTGGTTCAGCTGGGACGCGGCACACGGTGGCGGCGTCAATTGGCAACGCATTGGCAGTCGAATTCACTAAAACCGGAGGAGCTATGCAAGCGAAACAACGCGGTATGACGATGTGGGGCATGGCGATGGTGTTGGCGCTGATCGTCTTCTTCACGCTACTCGGATTGAAACTCATTCCGCCGTATTTAGAGAACTTCAAGATCAAAACTGCGCTGCAAGGTATCGCGCGCCAAGCCGAGACTGGCGGCATGTCGCAGGAAGATATCATCGTCGCGATTCAAAAACGTTTGGAAATTGAAAATATGGACATGACTATCGACCTTCGCAAAAATCTTAAGATCGAGTCGCGCGGCAAATCGAAGATTATTCGTATCGCCTACGAGGTGCGGGTGCCAATGGCGTACAACATTACTGTGTTGCTGGATTTTAACGAAGCGGCGGAGATGAAGAACGTTGAATGAAGCGCAGGAGCGCTTGGCGCGGCGTATCGGTTATCGCTTTAGCGACGCCGCGCTGCTTGAGCGCGCGTTACGTCACCGCAGCTGCGGTGCCAATAATAACGAGCGTCTTGAATTTCTCGGCGACAGCATACTGAACTTTATTATCGCGGCCGAATTATACGAACGGTTTCCGCAATTGGAAGAGGGCGAATTGACGCGCCTGCGCGCGGGTCTAGTGAAACAGGAGACCCTTGCCAAGCTGGCGCGCGAACTGCAACTCGGCGGTATGCTGCAGCTCGGCCCGGGTGAATATCGCAGTGGCGGGCATGACCGCGATTCTATTTTGTCTGATGCCGTCGAAGCCTTGTTTGCCGCGGTTCTGCTCGACGGAGGTATTGAAACTGCGCGGCGCGTAGTGATCCAACTATATCTTCCATTGTTGGAAAGTCTGAATCCGGACGATGTGGTGAAGGATCCCAAAACCCAGTTGCAGGAGCTGCTACAAAAGCACGCCTTACCGACGCCGATTTACGAGGTACGTGAGATTAACGGGCAAGCCCATAAGCAAACCTTTATCGTCGAATGCCGCGTCTCGGGTCTCGATGAAACCATCGTTGGGCGCGGCAGTAGTCGTCGCAGCGCCGAACAACAGGCAGCCGCTAAGGCGCTGGATCGATTAACGCATGACCACAGTGCCCGACTTTCGTAGCGGCTACATCGGCCTGGTCGGCCGGCCAAATGTCGGCAAATCGACCTTGCTCAATCGTCTCATCGGACAAAAGTTGAGCATCACGTCTGATCGCCCGCAAACGACGCGGCATCGCATTGTCGGCATTCGCAACGATACCCATGCGCAAATGGTTTTTGTCGATACCCCGGGCTTGCATCGCGGTGGCGACAGCGCCATGAATCAATATATGAATCGCGTGGCGCGCGCGAGTGCGACCGATGTCGATTGTCTAGGTTTCGTCATTGCGGCACCGGAATGGACCGACGCGGACACCGATGCCTTGGCGGCGTTTGCCGCGAGTACCGTGCCAATTGTGCTCGTGATCAATAAGATTGACCGCCTGTCCACGCGCGGTGCCGCCTTGCCGCTGATCGAGGACGCCGCGGCGCGACATCGGTTTGCTGACGTGGTGCCGGTGGCAGCGCTTAATGGTGAAAACGTCGAGCGGCTGGCGCAGGTATTCACGCAGTATTTGCCGGTGCAGGCGGCCATGTTTCCGGCCGAGCAGCTTACCGATCGCAGCGAGCGCTTTCTTGCGGCCGAACTCGTACGCGAACAAGTCTTCCGGGGTTTCGGTCAGGAGATTCCCTACGCAGCAACGGTCGCGATCGAACAATTTCATGACGAAGGCCGCCTGATCCGTATCGACGCAATCATTTGGGTGGAAAAAGATGGGCAGAAGGCGATTCTTATCGGTCATGGCGGCCAACGTATGAAGCGCATCGGCGAGCGCGCGCGCCGCGCCCTACAGGATCTGCTCGGTAAAAAGGTATTTCTCAGTCTTTGGGTCAAGGTGCGTAGTGGTTGGTCAGACGATGCGCGCGCGTTGCAGAGTCTCGGGTATCGCGACGACAATTAGGCATGCGCGTCGAGGCACAATCCGGGTTCGTACTGCATCACTACGCTTACCGTGAGACCAGTCTCTTGGTGGAGTTGTTTACGCGTGATTATGGTCGCGTCGCAGTAATTGCTAAAGGCGCGCGGCGTAACGGCTCGGACTTTCGCGGCTTGCTGGTGCCGTTTCAGCCCTTGGTCTTAAGTTGGCTAGGTCGTGGCGAATTGGCAACGCTGACCCGCGCCGAGCCCGAAACCGCGCCGACCGGCTTGTATGGCGCGGCCTTGTTCTGTGGGCTGTATCTCAATGAGTTATTGTTGCGTTTGACGGTGCGCGACGACGCGCATGAATCGATCTATGCACATTACTGGCAAACGTTGCCGCAGCTCGGCGATAACGTTCGACGCGAAGCGGCGTTGCGCCTATTCGAAAAGCACCTATTGCAAGCGTTAGGTTACGGTCTTGCCCTGGAGCGCGAGCCGAACGGTACCGCGATTCATCCCGAACGACATTACCGTTATCTGCCGGAGCGTGGGGCGGTGGCAATCGCCGGTAACGAAGTCGGCAGCGCAAGCTTGAGTGGCGCCGCCTTATTGGCCTTACACCACGAACGATTGGACGACCCGGCGCTATTGCAGGAGTGCAAGTTATTACTACGCGCAGTGCTGGCACATCATCTCGGACCAAAACCGTTGCACACACGACGCCTATTTCAACGCAAAGACGTTCCGGCAGAGGCATGATCGATGATTAAGCTCGGCGTCAACATCGATCATATTGCGACGCTGCGCCAGGCGCGCGGCACTTTGTATCCAGATCCGGTAGCTGCGGCGGCAGTCGCGGAGGAGGCCGGCGCCGACGCGATTACGCTGCATTTGCGCGAAGATCGTCGCCATATTCAGGAGCGCGATGTTCGTATCCTGCGCGAGGCCTTGCAAACACGAATGAATCTCGAAATGGCAGTCACGTCGGAGATGCTGCGGTTTGCGGCGGAAATTCGTCCGGCAGATTGCTGTTTAGTGCCCGAACGTCGTGCCGAGCTAACGACCGAAGGCGGTCTCGATGTCGTCGGCCAGATCGATAAGATTACCGCGGCTTGCAGCGAGTTGCGTGATGTCGGTGTCCGCGTGTCGCTATTCATTGACGCCGATGCGCGCCAAATCGATGCCGCAATGCGAGCCGGTGCACCCGCGATCGAGATTCACACCGGACGTTTCGCGGACGCGAAAACCGACGCCGAGCGCGATGCCGAACTCGATCGTATCCAGCGCGCGGTGCAACAAGGCATGGATCTCGGTTTGCAGGTGAATGCGGGACACGGTTTGCATTATCACAATGTGGAGACGATTGCGGCGATCCCTGGCATCAGCGAGCTAAATATCGGTCACGCGATCGTCGCGCGCGCGATGTTCAGCGGTTTATATGCCGCCGTCGCCGAGATGAAGCGTTTGATGCGAGCCGCGACCTCATGATCTTCGGCATCGGTACCGATATTGTGAAGATTGCGCGCATGGAAAAAAATCTTGCGCGCTTCGGCGACAAATTCGCGCAACGGATTTTGACGCCGGACGAATTAAACGAATTTTCGACCCAAGCAAAGAAGGCACACTTTTTGGCGAAACGTTTTGCCGCGAAAGAGGCGACAGCGAAGGCGATGGGTTTGGGATTTCAGAATGGTCTCAGTTTGCGTCATATCGGCGTCGGTCATGACGCCTTAGGAAAGCCGCTATTACAATTTAACGGCTATGCCGCGGAGTTCGTGCGCATGCGTGGCATCACCGAAGTGCATATCAGCATTGCCGACGAGGAAGATCACGCCGTCGCCTTTGTGACGCTGGGTGCTGAAAAACCGGTGCCGCTATAACGAAGGTCGCGTTATTTTTTTGCGCCCTGCGGCACGAAGCCTGCCGGCAAACCGCCGAGCTCGCCCTCGCCAAATAAAAAACCGAGCATATGCTTTTCGATCAAGGCAATAGTACCGGGGTCGGCGGTGCTGAGCCGATTTTCGTTAATAATCGTGGTTAGGCGCTCGAGCCACTTTTTCCAGGCTTCTTTGGAGACAGTTTGGTAAATGCGCTGGCCCAGTGGACCAGGATGGGGTGGGTAATCGAGCCCCTCGGCTTCGCGCTTCAAGACCGGGCAATTCACCATACGTACCATAAGCTGTCTCCAAAAAGGGCGCCTAGTATAGCCAGCGCCGCGGATTTCATAAATAAGGTACACTTGCTAGACTTACGCTATTCCATTTGAGGGTTCCTTATGCAAAGCGCAACGAACGCAGCGGTTTCGACCGCCTCTTACCCGACAACGCTGGATGCGCAAGTTCAGTTCACCGCGGCAGCGCAGGCTAAATTGGCCGAGCTCGTGGGACAAGCCGAGGAGGTCGCCGGTATCCGCATTTTCGTCTCGGGTGGCGGTTGTGGCGGCATGAATTACGGCATGACGTTCGCGGAGCAACAAACGCCCTACGATAGCGTAATGGACGGCCCTGGATTCAAGGTCTTCATCGATTCGGTTGCGCTCAATTATCTCCAGGGCACTGAAGTCGATTATCGCGACGACGGCATGAACTCCAGCTTTGTATTCAATAACGTCTTTCGCAGCGTTGGCGGTAGCGGTACCTGCGGTACCTGCGGCAGCGCCGGCGGTGGGTGCGGCAGTCGTAAATAGGCATGTCCGGCAGCGTCGCAGTTCCGCTGCCGTCTTCTTAGTTCGTTATTATCTTCTAGATCGGTGCGGGGTTTGAGTCCGGCCTATGACGCGACCCGCGCCGATTTTAGTGATCGCACCATTCGGTAGCTATCGCACCGTTCCCTTTATCAACGCCGCGCGCGCCCTCAAGGCGGATGTTGTCATCGCCTCCGAGGGTCAATACGCGCTCGCGGCGCACGATGCCCGCGCCATTCACATCGATTTTCGCAATCAGGAAACGGCGATTGCGAAGCTACTGGCGCTAGCCCGTACCGAGAAATTCACCGCGGTAATCGGCACCGACGACGGCAGCACCGTCATCGCGGCACGCGTCGCGGCGGCGCTCGGCCTACCACACAATCCGCCCGCTGCAGTAGCGATTGCGCGCCGTAAGGATTTGGCGCGCGCATGCCTTGCCAACGCCGGGGTTCGGGTACCGGTACATCGGCGCATCGACTTGACCCAGTCTTTGGCGCCACAACTAGAGCGGCTGCAATTCCCAGTGGTGATCAAGCCAATCGGTTTATCCGCCAGTCGCGGTGTGATGCGCGCTGATAATATGGATGCGCTGCTGCGCACTGCGGCGCGCCTACACACGATGCTAAACGAAATCGTCGATGCCGAAGAGCGGCGCTACGCTTTGATCGAGCAATTCATTCCTGGCTTTGAAATCGCGGTTGAAGGTCTGCTGCGAGACGGCGTGTTGGAATTATTAACGATATTCGACAAGCCCGATCCGCTCGACGGACCGTTTTTCGAAGAGACGTATTACATCACGCCATCGCGCTTATCAGCGTCGCAACAAGCGGCGGTGCGCCAGGAATTGAATCACGCATGTGTGGCGTACGGCTTGCGCGAAGGACCGGTACATGCCGAATGCCGAATTAATGCTGAAGGTGTATGGATCATCGAAGTTGCGGCGCGCACCATCGGCGGCTTATGCGGGCGGCTATTGCGCTTCGGCACCGGGCGCAGTTTGGAGGAGATCGTGTTGTTGCACGCCTTGCGTCGACCCTTAGCGTTGCAGACTGCAAACGGCGCTGCCGGCGTGCTGATGATTCCGATCCGTCAAGCCGGCATCCTGCGTCGCGTCGAGGGAATCGATGCCGCGGAACGTGTGGCCGGTATCGAAGAGATCAATATTCAAGTACGCGAGGGCTATGAGTTGGTACCGCTACCGGAAGGCGGAAGTTATTTCGGCTTTATTTTTGCGCGCGGTGCCGATGCCGAAACCGTCGAACAAGCACTGCGACAGGCGCATGCTCGTCTTAATATTGTCGTCAGCCCGCTTTGGCGCGCACAAGCGAGCATATCGGCTTAGCGCCGTGTTGGTGTTGCCCCCGTGGTCGCCTTAGTTTCGCCGTAGCGCCATACCCACAGCCCAGAGAGCAGCATCGCGACGGCGGTGATACCGAACGCCCCACGCGGGCTGCCAGCGATGCGCGCCACCGTGGCGAGCAGGGCGGCGCCGACGGCATAGCCGAAGTCGCGCCAAAAACGATAGACGCCGATGGCGGTGCCCCGCCAACGCGGTTGAGCGAGATCGCTTACGGCGGCGCTGAGATTCGGATATAGCAGCGCCATCCCGACGCCCATCAACGCGGCGCTCGCGGCCCACGCACCCATACCGTTGCCGGCCAACAACAGCGCGACACCAATGGCGCAAATCCACATACCGGCAACCACCGGGCGTCGTCGCCCGATACGATCGGACCAACGACCAGTCCATAACTGAAGTACGCCCCAACAAAATCCGTATATCGATACTACCCAGCCAATTTCGCTCAGTGTTAAACCGGCGTTGAATAAATACGGGGGTAAAAATACCCAGACCAATACGTCGACGAATTTTTCAATTAGGCCGGCCTGGTTGAACGCAGCCAATCGCGCATCGCGCCAAGTAACGCGCGCGAACACCTCGCGTGTACTCAGGACGCCATTCGTCGTCGCATCGCTCGCCTGTTCAGCGTGCGCCCAGTCGAGTGTCTCGCGAACCCAAAACAGTGTGCTAATAAGCGCGACGCTCACGATGCCTAATGCAAATAACATGAGCCCGCTGCGCGCGCCGAAGTGTTGCGCGAAATACGCGGTAACCACACCGGCGACCGCGACCCCGACGTAGCCGGCGAATTCGTTCAAGCCGATGGCGAAACCACGTTGACCGGCGTGCGCGAGATCGAGCTTCGAGGTTTGCGTCATCGACCAGGTGAGACCTTGGTTGAAGCCGAGCAATACCGTCGCTGCGACGATCCACCACCAATTTTGTGCGGCAAACAATAGAAACGGAATCGGCAACGCGGCGCACCAGCCGATCAATAATACGCGGCGGCGGCCGATGCGTTCGGACCAGGCGCCGGCGATAAAATTCAGCACACCTTTAACGACGCCGAAGGCAACAACGAAAGTCGCAAGCAATAAGAATGAACCGCGCGGTACGCCAAATTCGCGTTCGGCGAGTGCTGGCACCACGGTACGGAGATTGCCGAGCATCAGCCCGACGTAAAACACCTGCAGCAATTGATGAATAAATTGCACACGATTGACACCAATGCCATAGGCGCGTATCGCCCGTGTGTGCGCCATTACGCGACGCTATTGGCAGCGACGATCCGATCCATACCCGACGGCCGCGGCGGAATATTGGCGGTCAGATAGTCGATAAATTCGCTTTTTGATTGCAGGCGCAAGGCGGGATTAAATCGTTTCTCGAAACCGATGGTGGAGGAGGGCTTCCCGGATAAACCGGCGCCGCAGGCGCTGCCGGCTTGGTGCCCCGGGAAAATTTCGATCTCGTTCGGTAGCGTCAATATCTTCTTGTGTAAGGCATCGAACAACATGCCAGCCATTTCACGCTCGCGTCCGGCGAGATCGGGTCGACCGATACTGCCCACGAATAAGGTGTCGCCGGTGATCACGAACCACGGATCTTCCCCGCGGCGCTTATCGGTAACAAGCAGGCAAATGCTGTCGAGGGTATGCCCCGGCGTGTGCAGCACGCGTACGGCGACATTACCGACGTCGATAACGTCGCCATCGTGCAGTTTATGGAAGGCGAACTGCACGGGTGCGTTTTCGTACAAGCAGTATGGTGCGCCCACACGCTGTGCCAGCCGGCGTCCGCCCGAGTAGTGGTCGGCATGCAGATGCGTGTCGATCACATGAGTAATTTTAACTTGCGCCTTTTCTGCCTCTTGCACGAACCAATCTTCGTCGCCGGCGACGACGTCGATGGCGACCGCGAAGCCCTTGCCGCCGCAGCCGAAGAAATAGGAAAGACTAGCAGCGGTAGTAGGTAATTGCTTGAAGAACATTAGCCCTCCTCACTACACGATTTTGCGGCCGCGGCGATCGCTCATGACCGCGTCCAACAAATCTAAGGCGCGCAAGAGTCGTCGATCGCTTAGGGAGTAAAAACAAAACGTGCCGCGCTTGATACAGCGTACCAATCCCTGACGTTTCAGGAGATTGATGTGTTGCGATAGGTTTGCCTTAGATAATCGACATAGCAACACCAGTTCGCTGGCGGTATGTTCCCGCACCGCGATATGGCGCAGCAGGCGCAGGCGCGTCGGATTGGCGATAGCCTTTATTAGATTGGCAAACGACTCGATGCGTGTCGGTCTATAGCGTGCGGGTAAAACCATACTTTTAAAGTTAATGAACTTCTAAACTAATGTCAAACAAAAAAGCCGCCGGTGTTCCGGCGGCTGCGTCGAACGTTATCGGATAGTTTACTAGGGAAAGTGCGGCATGGTCTTTTCCATACCGCGATCGTGCACTTCGACGTGAGTGCGCCCAATGAGCGCACGAATTTCTTCGACGCGATCCTTGTGCACATCGACCAGCATCAACACTTCGCCCCGTTCCAGGTCTTGTTCAAATTCTGCATGGTGGCTATTGGGGATATTTAAGGCGCGTAAACTCGCTGACCATGCGCCAATGCTGGCGCCGGCCAATGTCGTCGCAAGTACAATCGCACCGCCGCCGAGTACCAAGCCGGCACCGGGTAATGAAATTGCGACTACACCGGCGAGTACGCCGGCGGCGCCGCC
>CAZCAK010000044.1:0-9380 GCA_964496605.1 uncultured Acidiferrobacteraceae bacterium
GGCTTGGATCAATTCACCGGCGATCACAAACGGCTTGCGTTGCGTTGAACCATGACCGATCCATGCCGATACCAACTGCATAAACGATCCCAGCAGCGACGGAACCGACGCCAGGAAGGCAATTTGGGTGGTGCTGGCTTTCAGCAGTAAGGCATACGCCGAAAAATAAGTTTCGCCGGCGCCGGCCATCACCGAGTATGCGCCGCCTTCGCGTACCGCGCGCCGTAGCGAACGCTCCGCGTTGTGATCTTTCGAATAGGGTTTTTGCATGCGTGCTAAGTAATCGTTCTGTAGTAGTCGTTATTGGTGCGCTGCTTATTATTTTTGCGCTCGCATTAAGCGTAGACGAGCCGTGCGCGACGTGTGCAATGTAATGAAGCGCGTACGACCTGCGCAATGAATAGTGGATAGGCGGCGCGGACGACGGGACGTATGTGGCGTACTCAAGCGTAGTCTCCGGCGCCGGGACGATGCGGTTCTGACGGCTTAGCGCTAGCCTGGCGGCATTGCACTACAGCGGTTTAAGCGAGGTCTACTATGAGATGGCGAGTGATTTCAGCAATGGTCGCGCTCGGTGCCTGCGGCATCGTGCCGGCATACGCGGTGACTATTTATAAAGTAATTGGCGCCGACGGCAGTGTGACGTATCAGAACACGCCACCGCCGAAAAATGCGCGTGTCGAGACCAAGGAGATCGATCCGAATCAAAATGTCATGGTCGGCGCGAGCACGAACGTCGGTAGCGGACCGCGCGGCGGCGGCAATGCCAATGACAGTGCGCGCAACGTGCAGACCAATTTGCAGGCGATTGATGAACTCGTGCGTCGTAGCCTCGCTGGTGATAGCGCGAGCGCGGGTAATACCACCATCGTGAATTCCGGACGCGCGACGCTGGCCGAGGCCGCGGCCGCCGGCAGTGCGCCGAATCAAGGCGGCGCCGGTACCGGTGCCATCGTGACCTCCGACACCAGCGGCACCGGTGGCATGAACCTCGGAACCACGGGTACTACCAATAACGGTATCACCAACTCCGCTACCACCAATGCGGCGACCACCAATGCCGCAACGACCGGGGGTACGACGAGTAATTTCGGCACCGGTACCGGCACGAACACTTTTGGCACCAGCTCGGGCGGCACTACCAGCAATTTCGGCGTCGGCACGGGCAGTAGTTCGGTCGGTGGCGTCTCCGGTGGAACCACGAGCAATTACGGTGTCGGTACCGGTACGAGCAATCTCGGTACTACGACCGGCACTACCGGCACCACGAATAATAGCGGTGTGACGAATTTTGGAACGACAACCGGAAGTGGCACCGGCACAACGACCGGCACAACGACCGGCACCACAAGCGGCACGACGACTGGGAGCAGCACGGGGACTACCGTCTTTCCGAACGGAATGAACGTCGATTTGTTTGGCTCGACACCGGGGACCAGTACTAGTGGAACCGGCACGAGCGGAACCGGCGGCGTCACGAGTGGCACCACCGGAAGTCGTAATGCCTTCGGTTCTGGTGCCACTGGAAGTTCTGGAACCGCGCGTTAATGATCGTTGACGATCGACGCCATGCCGCCGCCGTAGCGTTGCTCAAATTGTTGTAAAACCTGCCACAGCGCCGGCGGTAACCGCGCCTGTACGGCATCGACCACCGATGCCGGTATACCGAAATAGACTTGCGCTACTGCACCAGCGATACACGCCATCGTGTCGGTATCGCCGCCGAGCGAAATGGCATTGCGCACCGCGTCGAGATAATCGTTCGCTTCGAATAGTGCAATTAAAGCCTCTGGCACCGAGCCTTGCGCTGATACGTCAAAACGGTAATGCGGGCGAATTTGATCGAGACTGCGCCCCAGGTCATAACCGAAACGGCGGCCTAATTCCTCTCGCACCAATGCGCGCTCGACACCTTGGCGCGCCCGCAAAATGGCCAGCGCCACCGCTTGGGCGCCCTTTATGCCTTCCGGATGATTGTGCGTTACGGCGGAACTGGCGGCGGCTTCACGCAATACCTGCGCGCTATCGTTAAACGCAAAGCCGATCGCACTGACGCGCATTGCCGCACCGTTACCGTAGCTGCCATAGGGCGCTGCTTTATCCGCCTGAAACCACGCATGGAATCGCGCGCCGTAACCGGCATCGGGATAGCGTCGCGCGTAGCCGCGCAGACACTCGGCATAGGGCCGCGCGTGCGAGATGGCATCGGCGATGGCGACGGTGAGCACGCTATCGTCGGTAAAACGCGAAGCCGCGGTGAACAATTCGAAATCAGTGGTTTTGATGGTGCCGCGCTCGAAGCGCGAGCCGATGATGTCGCCCGCGATTGCGCCTAGCATGTGCCCGACCTTGGTCTTATACGCCTATGCACGCGCCCGTTGTGAAATACCAATCTCGACGGTAACGACACCGCTATGAATCCGAAACGCAAATCCATGTTACTCACCGGTCTGGCCTTGGGTCTCTTGATCGTATGGTATGCGGGTACGCAAGAGGGAGCGAGTGCGCACGCGGCCAACGCCCCATCGGTATTGGCCGAGCATTAGGCGGCATTAAGGTCAATCGCTAAACCTTCGCCTCGACGCCCGATTGGCGTTGATATATGTCGCGCACGGTATCGATGGTATCGGCGTCCTGCGCCGTTTTGTCGTCGCGATAACGCTTCACGCGCGCGAAACGTAATGCTAAGCCGCCGGGATAATGCGGGCTTGCCTGAATATCGTTGAAGGCGATTTCCACTACCAGCTCCGGCCGGACGTGCACCGCCAAGCCATCGTCGAATAATTTCAAAGTCTGCAGTTTTTCGGTTTGCCACGCGAGCATCGCGTCGGTCATGCCCTTGAACGTTTTGCCGAGCATGACGAATTCGCCGCGCGCCGGATCGCGCGCACCCAGATGGAGATTGCTCAACCAACCGCGTCGCCGACCATTGCCCCACTCCGCCGCCAGCACCACCAGATCGAGCGTATGCGCGCGTTTGATCTTGAGCCAGCTGCCGCCGCGGCGTCCGGCGGCATAGGGCGCGTCCAGATCTTTCGCCATGGCGCCTTCGTGGCCGGCGGCGATCGCGGCACGAAAGAAGTCGCTCGCGCGCGTAATGTCATTGCTAATTAAGCGCGGCATGATTGGAACTGCCGCCGATGTCGGAATCGCGTCCCAGCGTTGTATCATCGGTGCATCGATCAAGTCGGTATCTTCATACTGCAAGCAATCGAATAGATATAGCGAGAGCGGTAACTCCGCCGCGAGGCCGGCCGCCGTGGATTTGCGTCCGAGACGACGCATTGTGACCTGAAACGGTTGCGGTGTGCCGTCGCGCTGTAAGGCGATGACTTCGCCGTCCCAAATGCCGCTGCGCGCCGGCAATTCCGCGATTGCGGTCACGATCTCGGGCAGCGCCGCGGTGATATCGTTTTGTGTGCGCGAAAAAATGCGCACGTCCTTTCCAAGTTTATGCACCTGCACGCGCGCACCGTCGAGTTTGTATTCGAAGGCGGCGCGCGGTAGTTGTGCCACGGCGCCGGCGACGTCGGCCACGGGTTGTGCCAGCATCGGTTTAACAGGCGTAAATAAGCGCAACGTGAACACCGATAAGCCGGCAGTGCCCTGCGTCGCTAAGCGATGGGCGACGGCGGCGATATCGCCCGACAGCATCCAAGCGCGTCGCACGCGCTCGACGGCAACGTCGAATGCGGCCGCTATGGCCTCGATCATCACCGCCTCGAGTGCGCCTTGGTGCAATTCGCCGGCGATTAACTGCCTCAAAAATAGTTGCTCAATGTCGGTGGCTTGCGCCAGCAGCATTGCCAGCGCCTCGCGCCGCCGCGCTTGCGCACCAGCGCCGTGAATGGTGGCCAAGCGACTGAGCGTCGCATCGACCGCTAATAGTTCGAGCGACGCGTGCGCCGTCGGTGCGGTTGCCGCGGCGCGCACGGTGGCATGGCTAAGACCGAGCCGTCCCTGCGGCAGCTGACCGGCGAGATATTGCACCGCAATACCAATTTCCGGCGGCGACACGGCGCGCAAGAGGTCCACCAATAAGGCGATCTTGGCGCGACGCGCGGCGGCGGTCGCGAGCTGTTGCGAAGTGATAGCGAGGCGATGCAGCAACATCGGGCAGTGTATGAAACGTATAAATAGCCGATTACAGAAACCCTATAAAACGGCACACGATAAGGCGCGGAGCGAAATTATCCGACGGCGAATTTATTTCGTACTAACCGCGATGTAGATATCCGCGTGTTGCGCATCGGTTAAGTCATAGCGTTCGAAGTCGACGGTATAGGCGCGCGTCGGCGTTGGATTGCGCTCGAAGTAGTCCCCGATGCGCTGCCAGGTTTCCACGATCGCCTGCGGCATCGGGCCTTGTGCCGGAAAGACGAGATAATCCGCGTGTGTCGTGACGACGGTATGCAGACCGTCGCGGCGTGCGCTCACGTCGACCGTGCAGCCGGCCAAGACGCTGTAATCGCCGTGGCGCTCGCCCGCATAATCGAAATAGACACCGTAGGCCCCGTCTTGATCTTGGCGCGCCGGAATATGTTGCGCGATGCCATCGCGATAGAAGCGCTGCCATAGCGTCGGTATGCGCGCGGTGGCCGGATTCATTTCATCGGCGTTGCGCGTGCGCACGGTAACGCCGACGAAACGCAGCGGTGGGCACTTCAGCTTGCGTGGCGTTAGATCAGACACGTCACGCCGGTGCCGCCGAGCCCGCAATAGCCGCGCGGATTCTTGGATAAATATTGTTGGTGATAATCTTCGGCGTAGTAAAACGTCGGCGCGTCAAGGATTTCCGTTGTCACTGGACCATAACCGGCGCCGGTCAGTGGTTTTTGAAATTGGTCGCGCGAGGCCAGCGCCGCGGCCTTTTGCGCTGCATTGAAAGTGTAAATGCCGGAGCGATATTGCGTACCGACGTCATTGCCTTGACGCATGCCTTGGGTCGGATCGTGCGCCTCCCAAAATGCCTTTAACAATTGCTCGTAGCGCACGCGTTTCGGATCATAAACCACGAGCACGACTTCGTTGTGTCCGGTCATGCCGGAGCAAACTTCTTCATAAGTCGGATTCGGTGTGTAGCCGCCCGCGTAACCCACTGCGGTGGTATAGATGCCAGGAATTTGCCAGAACTTGCGTTCCGCGCCCCAGAAACAGCCGAGGCCGAACATCGCCATCTCGAGTCCAGGGGGAAACGGCGGCGCCAGTGGATTATTCAATACGTGATGCTGGGCCGGGACCGGGATGCGCTCGCGGCGACCCGGCAGCGCCTGATCCGGGCGCGGCATTTCGGTCATTTTCTTACGCTGTAGCATCGAGCGAATCTCCGCAACAAAATATCACTATAAGCGTCGGCGCCGGTGACGCTCAAGCCGCCGATATTAGCGGCGGCTTATGTCGCGTGACCGATCGCGCTAAGATCGTCCGATCCATTATCGCTCTCTGTGAGGCCAAGATGAATCCGCCGCAAATGCAAGCTGCCACACTCGACGAACGCAGCCGCACCGAACTTGAGGCCGCCGCGTTTCGCGGTCTCGTCGCCCACCTGCAGCGCCGCACCGACGTGCAGAACATCGACCTTATGAACCTCGCGGGGTTTTGCCGCAATTGTTTGTCGAAGTGGTATGCCGCCGCAGCCAAGGAACGTGGGATCGATCTTAGTTACGACGCCGCGCGCGTCGCGGTGTACGGCATGACGTACGATGAATGGAAGCGGCGTTATCAAAAGGAAGCCAGCGCGGAACAGCTGCAGCGTTTTAAAGAGACCAGCCACCAACACGCGTTTCAGGAAACTAAAAAATGACGCCGCGAACGCGGTCAATCGATTGACTGAGGAGTTCCGATGCAGCGCAATATTCACCGCATGATTCGCGCGATGCCGGTTACCGAGGGCGCCGGTGTGACGGTACATCGCAGTCTCGGTACGCCGCAGTTGCGTCACCTCGATCCGTTTTTAATGCTGGATCATTTCGCGAGCAACGACCCCGACGACTATGTCGCCGGATTTCCCGATCATCCGCATCGGGGATTTATTACGCTGACCTATATGCTCGACGGGCATATGCTGCATCAGGACAGCATGGGCAATCGCGGCGATCTGCGTTCCGGCGGTGTGCAGTGGATGAAGGCGGCGAGCGGTGTGATTCATTCCGAGATGCCGCAGCAAGTGAACGGTCTTATGCGCGGCTTTCAGCTGTGGATCAATCTACCGGCGCGGGAAAAAATGAGTGCGCCGGAGTATCAGGAGTTCGCCGCGGCGAAAATTCCGCACCTTGACGGCGCTGGCGTTAGCGTACGTATCATCAGCGGCGAATATGGCGGTAAGCAGGGACCGATTCACGATCCCAATACGCATTTACAATATTTCGATATCGCCTTGAGCGCGGACGCCGGTTTCACGCATACCCTCGCGCCGGAGGCAACGGCGTTTTTGTATGTCTTTGAAGGCACGCTCGCAGTCGGCGCGCATCACGTGCCGACGCATGCCTTCGTGGAGTTGGACCGCGGCGATACCGTCAAACTGCGCGCGAACGATCAAGGCGCGCGCGCCATCTTGGTCGCCGGCCTGCCGTTGAAGGAACCGATTGTGCAGTACGGCCCCTTCGTCATGAACACCGAAGAAGAAATTCGCGCCGCCTTCGCCGATTATCAAAGCAATCGCTTGGTGCGCGAGCGCGCCGCGCGGGTGGAATGACGCGTAAAAATATTTCTCGCGATTAGCTACGCGTACCGGCGATCTGTGTCAGCTGGCGCGCAATGTCGACGCCGCCGCGTGTGGCGATGAGGGCGGCGGCGAGCTGCAGCAGCGGATAGTCGGTCAACGCAAAGCGCGGTGTTTGTTGCAACACCTGCACGGTATGCACCGCTTCGCCAGTTAATGGCGTTTGCGGCGTACCTGCCAGATGGTATCCCAGCATATAGTGATGTGAGTTAACGCTGGTCGCGGTCGTGATCAAATCGCCGAGGCCGGGCCAGTCGTAGGCGGTAGCGGCGGCACCGCCTAACTGTGGTAAGAGCGCCGATAATTCTTCTAGCGCCCGCACCACGAGAAAGCCGCGCCAATTTTCCCCGAGATTCATTGCGTCGACACAACCGAATAACACGGCGTAAAGATTTTTTAGAATGCCGCACCAGTTGGCCCCGTTGGCGTCGTCGATGTCGCGCAAGCGTAGGGCGCTGCGATCGAACAGCGTGTGCACCAAGGCGCGCGCCGGCGCTGCATCGGCCGCGACACCGGCGAAGCCGGCACGATCTTGTTGCAAGGCCTCAGCGATCATTGGACCGTAAAGCGTTGCGTAGTGACAGCGGCGAGCCAACGCTTGCTGGAAAATTTCCGTCGCGGTGCGCGCAGCCGCGTCGAGCCCCTTCGCCACGCCGATGCAAACGCAATGCGGCGCCACGATGGGCACAATCTTGGTTGCGATTTCGTCGTAGGCTTGGGCCGGTAGACAGAAGACGATGGCATCGGCGTTCGTAGCAACATCGGCGAGCCTCTGGTCGCTTGCCGGCCCGTGCCGTTGCCACGTACGTAGCGACTGCGCCGCAAGCAGGCGCTGCATCGCGCGGCTCATCTCGCCCGCGCCGAGGATCGAAACACGCTGTTGTGGGATCGTATTCATTGGTATCGTTTTTATTCAGTATAGCGGCGTAGGTAGAATGAGCGATGAGTCGGAGCGGTGCTGTGGGGCGCATCTTGTATGTGCCCGGTAAAAACCCGAAGCCGCCGATGGAACAGCATCGGTATTGGCTATGGCGTGCCTTACTCCATGGTGCCGAGTTGTACCGTCCGGCGGCGCGCGTCGCATTGGAAGCGGCAGCAGATCGCTTTGCGCTCGCGGCCTGGAATCGTTTGTATTATGGCCGCGAGTATTCGCTGGAAGCGGAGGCGGAATGGGTCGAGCGATTTTTGCACACCGATGGTGCCAGCGAGACCGAACGGCGCGCGGCCCATTCCTGGCGCATCCGCAGCGCGCGCTTATTATATGAACTTGCCGACCGATTTCCGTTTCTCATTTCCCTGCTGCCGGATCGTGCGGTGAAGGGTACGATCGACGAGACACAGCGCTATTTTCATAATCGCCAGGGTATCGGACGCGCCGTGCGCGAATGCGTCAAGGCACCGTTACGCAGCGCGTTTGCGCGCGACGAGCCAGTGTTATTGATCGCGCACAGTATGGGGTCGGTCATCGCGTACGACGCGCTATGGGAATTGTGGTTCGAAGAGAAGCGACATGAGCGCGTCGACTTATTTCTCACCATCGGCAGCCCCTTAGGTATGCGTTTTGTGCAGCGCCGCCTACTCGGCTCGCGTCACGGCCACACCCGGCTCTTGCCGGGCAATATTCGTCGCTGGGTGAATGTCGCGGCGCAAGGCGATATCACCGCGCTTGATCCCGTAGTCTGCGACGATTTTGCGCCGTTATTGGCGCATCACCTGAGTGAGTCGATTGTCGATTACCACGCCGATGTTTACACCCATTTTCGTAACGCCACTGGGTTGAATTTTCATCGCTCGTTCGGTTATCTGGCGCACCCCGTGGTCGGCGGGTGCGTTGCGCAATGGTGGCAGTCGCATGGTCTTGCGAAGACAACCGTTGCCGAACTGCGTTCTTGATATAGATCAAACGAATATTCGCGCGGCAGCGCTAGGCTTAAGGTGAGCAATGTGGAGGCGCCTATGGCCTTGATCCGTGCCGTGACATCGAATTTTCAGCAACAATTACTAGAGCGTCGCGCCGTCTTGCACGCGGCGCTGATACAACACTTCGGCGACGAGGACGCCAGGCAATATGCCGCGGCGAATACTGGCGTGCCGGACCGTGCCGAGACTGCCGCGACCGATGTCGCAGTCGATATCGCGCTCGATACCTTGCGGCGCAATATCGAGGAATTGGAGCGGGTCGATGCCGCGCTCACGCGGCTTACCGAGGGTACTTTTGGCCTATGCAGCGATTGTGGCGCCCCCATCGCGCGGGCGCGTTTGTTCGCCGATCCCGCGGTGCTCCGCTGCACGGCTTGCCAAGAGCATTACGAAGGTCGTGGGCGTGAGGCGCGCGACCGCACGCCGAGCTTGTGATACCGATCGAAGAGGGCGAGAAAACTGCGTAAGAAAAATGGTGCCCCGGAGACGAATTGAACGTCCGACCTGCCGCTTAGGAGGCGGCTGCTCTATCCACTGAGCTACCGGGGCGTTGCCTTATCCTACCTTAGTGTATTTTGTCGACGAAATGGCGCTGCCCGCGCGAGGGTGACCCAAAGAGCGATCGACCAGATATCTTAGGAGAGATCTAAAGACGCCGCGGCGATCGCCGCGGCGTATCGAGATTGGTGGAGCGGAGGAGGATCGAACTCCCGACCTTCGCATTGCGAACGCGACGCTC
>CAZCAK010000045.1:0-9298 GCA_964496605.1 uncultured Acidiferrobacteraceae bacterium
CTCATCCAAACCAAGGGTTTCTTCGTTGCCAACGCGAACCACGTATCGCGCGAATCGTTCCGCAACTATGTCGATGGTATAGGTCTATTCAAGTCGTATCCTGGGCTGCAAGGTATCGGTTACGCCATTCATGTTCCGGCCAGCGAGGTACAGCAACACGAAGCGCGGACCCGGGTAAGTGGTGATTCGCAGTATCGCGTATGGCCGCGCACGGCTGGTACCGAACAATTTCCGGTCGTGTACCTAGAACCACAGAACGGTCGTAATCGCCGTGCCATCGGCTTCGATATGTACACCGAACCGGTGCGGCGCACGGCGATGCAACAGGCGCGCGACAGCGGCGAACCGAGCCTCAGCGCCCGCGTCACTTTAGTGCAGGAAGGCGACACCGACCGGCAGCCGGGATTTTTGATATATGCGCCGGTGTATCAGCCGCACGCACTGACGCTCACAACAACACAGCGCCGCGCTGCCATCGCTGGTTTCGTCTATAGCCCCTTTCGCGCGGCGGATTTATTCGATGAGCTATTCGCGCGCAATGTGCAGCCGCATTGGTCGCATATGCGCTTCGAGTTATACGATGGCGTGAAAGTTAACAACGACGAGAGGCTGTATGAGTATATCGGCGCCGACACCGGGCATGCCACAAGCGGACAGGCGCTGTTTGAGCGCACCTTGCGACTGCGAGTCGCCAATCACTATTGGACCGTGCGCGTCCTGATGTTGCCGACACAGACGACTTTGTCGACTTTTCTTGTCCCATTATTGATTTTCGGTTTTGGCCTGAGTCTCAGTTTTTTACTGTATCGCATTCTTAGTGATATGCGTCGGCGGCAGGAAATGGAAGATCAGATACTCAAGGTGCGGAACTTAGAATCAATCGGCCTGCTTGCGGGCGGCATCGCGCATGACTTCAATAATATTCTCACTGCGGTGCTCGGCAATATTTCCTTGGCGAAGATGTATACGCACGCGAGCGATAAGGTTCATGAGGTTTTATCCGAAGCCGAAAAGGCCACCTGGCGAGCGCGCGAATTGACGCACCAGCTGTTGACCTTTGCCAAGGGCGGTATGCCGATCAAGAAGGCCGCGTCGATCGCGGAGGTGGTGCACGACACCGCGACCTTCAGTTTGCGCGGTACCAATATTAAATGTGATCTGCGCGTTGCCGAACCGATTTGGCCTGCGGAGTTCGATGCCGGTCAAATCAGTCAGGTCATTAGCAACTTGGTGATTAACGCCAAACAGGCGATGCCCGATGGCGGCATCGTTATCGTCGCAGCAGAGAATGTCTTGCTGCCGGCCGATAAAATCTTCGGCCTGCCGGCGGGGCGTTATATCAAGCTGACCGTGACCGACACCGGTACCGGCATCGCGCCGCAGCATATCAATAAGATTTTCGATCCCTACTTTACGACCAAGGCCGAGGGCAGCGGGCTCGGGCTCGCGACCACTTATTCGATCGTTAAAAAGCACGGCGGTCATATCGAAGTCAGCTCGCGCGTCGGTATCGGCACGACGTTCACGATTTATATACCGGCGATAGCGCCGCCGGCCGCTACGCCCGACGATAGCGCGCCTAATAATCCCATCGCCGGACGCATTCTTTTGCTCGAGTCGGATGTCACGCTGCGAGCCACCGCCTTGAGTCTTTTACTGCGGCTCGGCTATGACGTGCGCGCGGTAACCGATACGGCGTCCTTGATACGCGAATATCGTCGCGCCTTACGCGCCGGACGCCGTTACGACGTGGTGATTGTCGACAGCGTCGAACCCACGGAAAGGAAAAATTGCTTACGCGAATTGCGCGAGATCGATGCCGATATCTGCGCCGTGGGCACGAATGCCAATGGCGATGCCAGTGTCGACGACTTCGAGCAATGGGGCTTTTCCGCCATGGTCAACAAGCCCTATCGCGGCGAAACACTGCAGCACGCGGTTCAGCTCGCAATACATAAGCGCCGACGGCGCAAATCCGATACGCACGATTCGGCGCTGCATTCACGCTAACGGCCGATCGCCGGAATGCCATAACGCCTCCATTTGTCATAATCGCTGCACGACATCGTGTCTGCACGCGAGACGCTATGCATTCAGAACCGCATCCAGAATCGGCCTACAACGCCGCGCCGTTCATACCGGCGCGCGCCACACTTAAGCGCCTGCAACAGGCTGCAGCCGTGTGCGCCGGCTGCCCGCTCTATCGTCATGCGACTCAAACAGTGTTCGGCGTCGGCCCGCGTCATGCATCGATTGTATTAATCGGCGAACAGCCGGGCGATCGAGAAGACATCGAAGGGCTGCCCTTCGTAGGCCCAGCGGGCCAATTGCTCGATCGAGCGCTTGCCGCTGCCGTACTCCCGCGCGAACAAGTCTACATCACGAATGCGGTAAAACATTTCAAATGGGAGCGACGCGGCAAGCGACGTCTGCACAAACATCCAGAGGACCGCGAAATCGCCGCCTGCCGCCCATGGCTTCAGGCTGAGATCGCGGTACTGAAGGCGCAGGTAATCGTTTGTCTTGGTGTCAGTGCGGCGAAGGCGGCGTTCGGTAAGAGCGTGAAGCTCAAAGACCTGCGTGGCACCGTTCAGGCAAGTCCGCTTGCGCGGCATACGATCGTCACCAATCATCCTGCAGCGCTATTGCGTTTGACCGACCGTGCCGCGCGCGAGCACGCCTTCGCCGCCTTGGTCGCCGATCTAAAACTGGTTCATCGCGTTGTGCGCCCGACGTAACGTTGCCGTACGATGCATTATGATGAATGATATCGCCGATATGCACCGCGCCATCATGTCGCTCGGCATCGCGATTGTCTTATTTTTCGGTGCGAGTAACGCCATCGCCGCCGATGGCGCTGCGCTCTACCGCGAACATTGTGCCGCGTGTCACGGTAATGCCGGCGGCGGCGGTCTCGGCGTGCCGCTGGCATTGGTTGATCTCCTGGCGGTCGCCGACGATGAATATTTCCGGCGAACCATTCGGCTCGGTCGCCCCGGGCGCCACATGCCCGGCTTTCCAGAATTAAGCAACCGCGATGTCGACGCTATCATCGCGCATCTGCGCGGGTGGGCACCGCGTGTACGTCCGAAGCAGATCGAAGTCGCCGCCGGCGACGCCTTGCGCGGCGAGGCGCTGTACCAACGTTGGTGTAGTGTGTGTCACGGTCTGCGCGGCGAAGGTGAGCCCAGTACCGGCATCACCTGGTCGTGGGATGGTCGACGCACGGTCGCCGCACCGGCACTGAATAACCCCGGGTTTTTACAGGCGGCGTCTGACGCGATGATCAAGCGCACGCTTATTCGCGGCCGACGCGGCACCGCGATGCCGTCGTTTCGTACCAGCGAACTCGATAGCGACGATCTGGATGATATAATCGCGTACATCCGCAGCTTGCCGGCGCAGACCGAGGAGACGGCGCCGGTGTATCGCCAGTCGCGCTTAGGCGCTTTCGAATAAAACTTTCGGATCGCCGCGACCGCCGACTGCGGCCTGCTCCTCTGGCGTCAACAAAGGGTGGCGCGCATCACCCAGCAGATCCAGCGTCGCCAACACATGCGCCCAGGTGCTGCGATTCGCAAACAACATGCCGTTCAAATCCAAGGTTCCGCCATGATTGATATAACCCAAGGCGCGCGTATCGCGACCGGTATCGAGGGGACGCAACACACCCAACATCAGTTCCGGACGCGTATGCGTCAAAAGCACGCGCGTGTTCGCGGCGGCCGGAAATAATTCGGCACGCGCCGCCTCATCCACCACCGCCTCCGCCTCGCAGCGATCGCGGGCGTTACGAAAACGTCCTGGCTCATAGATGTAAACGACGCGATGCGCGATGTCGGCGGCGGCAAGCCGCTCGGAGGCGCGCAACATTTGCAGCAACTGATACGCCCCGACCGCCATCAACAATACGCGCGGCGTTGCGCCGTGGCTGCGCACCACGATCGCGCCATCGCGCACCAAGCTCTCGGCTTGCGTCGCGCTAAAAATCGTCGGCAGCTTGCGTTTTGGAATCACCTGCGCCCAGATCTGTCCATGGCTGCTATAGGTAGCGCGCAAGCTCGCAATCGCGCTATTCCAATCCGCTGGGAACACCACCCGCGCGACGTCGCTCATCTCGCCCAGGAGACATTCCGGCAAACTCGGATCTTGATGCGATTGTTCGTTCTTGCCGTTTTCCCAAGTGTGCGAAGTCGCGATCAACGGAATGCCGAGCCAGCCAGGGGCGTTACCGGATTCGCGTTGGTGACGCGCAAAAATAATTTCCTGGCGTATGCCACCGAGCATCTTCATGGCGAACGCCTCATAGCTGACGATGAGATTAATCCCGCCCTTATTCGCCAAGGCCGCGTTGGCCACGGCTTCTTCGTTTAAGGCGGTAATTACCGAACCCTGAACCGATTCCGCGATATCCGGTTCCGGCGACGTGACCCGATGTTTGAGCACATCCAGCGTTTGATTCATGCGATTGCTGCGCAGCTCGTCGGGGTTGCCGAGGCGCACGCGCAACTTCGGATTCATTTGCACGATGGCGCTGAAATACGCGTCGATACCGTCCATGGGCGACGCCCATGACTCAGCCGTTTGCCACGGTGGTGCGGGCAATTGCGGTGTTGCAAGCCGGCGCCGCGCGAGTGCGTGATCGCGCTCACGCGGGCGCTTTTGCTGCGCGTGATTATTGAGCCGCTGCGCCGCCGCCTGTAACGCGCTTGCCGGCACATGCAAGGCCTGCGCGCCGGCATTGAACTCGTTACGCGCCGCGGGATCTTCATGCGGATTCCCGGACAGCGGCAAATTATGCGCGCGATTGGTGCCGGCACCAGGGAAGCCCCAGCCCTTGATCGTTTCCGCAATACCGAAATGGAGCGGCGCTGGATAGCGCAAGTGGCCGCGCTTTAGTGCCTCACTCGCGGCCGTCATCTCCTCCTCCATTTCGAAAATACAACAGGCGAACGATGCTGGATCGCGGCCATCGATCGTTAAGGGCGAAAAGCTATTGAGCTTCAAGTGTTCACGCAACCAGTCGACACCGCCTTCCTGCGCGGTCGTGGTGCGCTGATCGATACGCCGCCCGTTCGCGATCATGATCGGTGTGACGATGCCGCTATCTTCCGCGCGCCACCAGCGCGCGGCCCAATCGCCGCCGCGTTGTTCTTCGAACGCGCCGTCGCTTAAAAACGCCACCAAGCGCTCGCCCGGCAAGGGCATATGCACGTATTGCAATTCGGCGAAACCAAGATAACCGCCTTCGAGAATACCGCCGGCGGTATGTTGATTGACGTGACTGCCGAGCGGCGACACCGGCGCACCGTCGGCGCCCACCTCGTAGCGATAAAAATCTTGCACCAGACGTGTCAGGCCCGCATCGCTGCAATCGTATCGCGCGGCGTGTGCCGGCAACATATTACCGACCAAAACGTTGATTGCATCGATCGCGGCGACGCAATGTCCCTGTCCCATGAGCCACGCGCGCGTGATACCGGTCGCGGCATTGATCGCGAGATAACCGACATAGGCCGGCACCATATTAAGCGCGCCGCCGGTATGACCTTCGGGATCGACCTTAAACTCTGCCGCATCGAGCGCGCGGCCGTCGAGATACACCTTGCGTGCATAGGTCATATGCACCACGAGCCACATCGCCGCCGACGCGATGTGATCGGCGGCACGCAAAATATCGAATACATCCTCGCGCGTGCGTACAACTCCGCGCCGCTGCAAGGTCTCGGCCAAGGCGTGCACCTGCATCTGCGTCGTGTCGTTATGGCGAATCACGCCGCAACCGCGCGCCCAGGCCGCGAACGCGGCATCCTGATCGCGCAAAAGACGCGCGGTTTCGCGCAGACGTATGCGATGCGCCGCGACATGCATCGACTCGGCGAAGTCGTGTTCGATCCGGTGTTGTAATCGATCCTTACCCGGCACATCAGACAGATACGTCATGCGTTTCTCCTTGTCGCGCTTGCAATTTTGTGCATGCGGTTTTGGCCAGTAACGCCGCCTCATCGACCGGCACGACCCAGATCTCAACCGGTCCGCGATGCACCGGATGCGGAGCGGACGCGCGCGCGCCACTATTCGCCGCCGGATCGAGCGCGATACCGCACCAGTCCATGTCCTGCGCAATCATCGCCCGCACCTCAGCGCTACCCTCGCCGACGCCGCCGCCGAACAGGATGGCGTCGACACCGCCGAGCGCCGCGATATAGGCGCCGAGATATTTACGCGCACGATAACAATAAACTTCGATCGCCAAACGTGCAGCGGCACTGTACTGCTGTAACAAGCTGCGCACGTCGCCGCTGATCCCGGACAGCCCCAATAAGCCGGATTCGGTATTGAGCAAGCGATCGAGCGTTGCAACATCGAAGCCGGCATTGCGTTGCAGATACAGCAATATGCCCGCATCGAGGTCGCCGCTGCGCGTCGCCATCATCAATCCCTCCAGCGGCGAAAATCCCATGGAGGTGTCGATCGGCTTACCATCGCGCAGCGCCGTGATCGAACAGCCGCTGCCCAACTGTAAGCTAATTACGCGTGTGCCGTGCCGCGTGGGCTGCGCCGCCGACCATTGTTGCCACATTGAGGCGTGCGCCAAACCGTGGAAGCCATAGCGCCTAATGCGATATTGCTGTTGTAACGCGCGCGGTAAGGCATAGGCCGTCGCACGCGGTGGCAGCTCAGTAAAAAAAGCCGTATCGAACACTGCCAGCTGCGGCACCTGCGGCCATTGCGCGCGACACACTTGAATCCACGCCAGCGCCGCCGCGTTATGCAGCGGCGCCAACGGCGACAGCGCCGCGATCTCGCGCTCTAACGCCGCGTCGATCCAAGTCGCTTCGGTGCGCTCGCCGCCGTGCACGACGCGATGCACAATGAGCGTAGGCGCGCCGCCGGCACGAGCACCGAAGGCCGTAAGCAAAAGCTGGCGCGCCTCGAACCGGCGTGCGTCGTCGCCGCGGTAAGTCGCAGCCTCGTGCTGCCGCAAAAAGATATCCGCTTGCATTAGATCAAACGCCGCCAGGCGCACCGAGGAACTGCCGGCATTGATCGCCAAACCGAACGCGCGTATTGGCTGCGGCGGAGGCGAGTCGTGCGCCAAGGTCATTGGAGCGCCGCGCGCACGCCAGACGCCAGGAGCGGTTCGATATCGATTTGCGCGAGCGGATGCGCCACGGTATTGCAGGTCGCGATGCGCGTTGCGCCCGCAGCACGCAAAGCTTCCGCGGCGTCGTCCACAAACAGCCCGTGGACTGCAACGCACCACGGCGCGGTAAATTCCATAGCCAGCAAAATCTTCACGGTTTCGATCATCGTGTGCGCAGTCGTGATCATATCGTCGACAATCACGGGCGTACGATCGCGCCAATGTCCGATATCGTTTGTGCTCGCGTTAAAACGTACCGTGACCTTGCGGTCGCTGTGCCGCTGCTTCATCGCCACCGTATAGGGCGCCGCGAGTAAATGGGCGACCTCGGCAGTCCATTGTTCGCTCTCCCCATCCGGACCGACCACAAGCGGATGGGCTACTTGCGCCTGAATCCATTGCGCCAATGCCGGCGCCGCATGCAGCGTATGGGTCGGTATCGAAAACAACGTACGCAAGTCGGCGATGCGATGAAGGTGCGGATCGATCGTTATGAGGGCGTCGACGGTCGTGTCGAGGAGACGGGTAAAGGCGCGCGCGCTGATCGCCTCGCCCGGATGGAAGCGCTGATCTTGGCGCATATAGGGCAAATACGGCACAACCAATATCACACGGCGGGCGCCGGCATCGCGCGCGGCGCTCGCGGTCAAGCATAGCGGAATGATCTTGTCGTCGGGCCGATCGAGCGCACACAGCAATACCACATCGCGCCCCGCGGCCGGCGAATGAATGCGGACATAAGTTTCGCCATCGGGAAACGGCCGCAACTCCAACCGACCCAACTCGCCACCGATTGCTTGCGCCAATTTTTGTGCGACGGCGGTGTCGGCGAATAAATTAAAAACCAGCGCCGTCATCGCGGCTCGCGCCGCGATTCCGCGATCGTGAACAGATTCGGCTGCAGCTGAATATAGGTCAACGCATAGGCAAGCTCGCCCGGTGTCTGCGCGTGCACCGTATACAGCGGCTCTCCGGGGCGCACGTGCTGACCGATCTTGGCGTGCATCTCGACGCCTGCTGCCGGCGCACGTGGGGCACCGGTGAGTTTTGCGATGCGCGCGACCCGGCGATTATCGACTGCAACGATCACACCGTAACGTTGGGCTAATATCGGTCGGCGATGGGCCGCGGTGGGCGGCTCGCGCATACCGCCTTGCGCGGCACAGATCGCCTGAAATTTTTGCCAGGCGCGGCCGTCGTGCAAAATTTCGGTCGCGGCCGCCGTGCTCGCGGCGGCGGACAATCCGGCACCAAGCTCGATAATTTCCGCGGCGAGTCGTAGTGCCCGTTCGCGCAAGTCCGCCGGTGCGTTCGCACGATTCTGCAATACCGCCAACACGTCGTGCGCCTCGAGCGCCGGCCCGATGCCACGCCCGATCGGTTCGAGACCTTCAGTTAATACCACGCGTACGTCGAGCGCGACGCTACGTCCTACTTCGATCAGGAGATCACGCAAGCGGCGCGCGGCGACCGTGCCGCGTACCTTTGCCGTCGGACCCACTGGCATATCGATCACGACATGGGTCGCGCCGGCGGCGGCCTTCTTCGATAACACCGATGCCACTAATTGACCTTCGCTATCGAGATCGAGCGGACGCTCGACCCGAATCAATATATCGTCCGCCGGACTGAGACGCACGGAACCGCCCCAGACGATACAACCGCCTTCGCGTTCGACCACGCGGCGCATCGCCTGCGTATCGAGATCGACCGGCGCCAACATCTCCATGACGTCGGCGGTTCCAGCCGGCGATGTAATCGCACGCGATGATGTCTTAGGGATCGTCAAACCATAAGCGGCGACGATCGCGACCACAATCGGTGTAGTGCGATTGCCCGGCAAACCGCCGACGCAATGTTTATCGACAATGGGTGCATTGGCCCAATGCAGACGTTCGCCGACGCCGACCATAGCGCGCGTCAGCGCCGTGGTTTCAGCGGCATCTAGACGCGTACCGGCACAGGCGCTGACAAAAGCGGCAAGCTCGATATCGGCGTAACGTCCCGCGGCAATATCTTGCACCACGGTGTTCATCTCGTCGTCAGTTAAGGTATTGCCGTGTAGTTTCGCGCGCACATAGCGCATCGATTCCAGTGGTGGCGGATGCGAAATCGAGACCGGTGCACCTTCGTGCGCATCCAATAAGCGCC
>CAZCAK010000046.1:0-9006 GCA_964496605.1 uncultured Acidiferrobacteraceae bacterium
GGTACGATCGGCTTGCAGCTGTTGAATCACCTGCATGCGCGCCACCAGCGCGTCACGCTTTTTCTTTAGCTCTTTAATTTCGCTGATCTGCGCCTCAACCTTTTTGATTTCGTCCTCAAGGTAGGTGTTGCGCCGTGTTTGTTGGTCGACCATCGAACCGAGATGGAGATAACCATAGAACACAACGACAGCCATCAACACCGATGTTGCAAAACCGATGCTCAGTAACTGCCGATCGAGTTCCTTTTGCCGCAGCTCGCGCCACGGCAATAAATTAATGCGTGTCATGGATCAAAACTCCTTAAGGCCAATCCGCAGGAAACCATAAGCGAGGGCGCCTCGTTCGCTAATAGCTGCGGTTTAATGCGTGAGGCCAACGACATGTTCGCGAACGGATTCGCCACTGCCGTCGTGATGCCGATACGTGCCGCGATCAGCTCGGCGATGCCTGGGATCTGCGCGCAGCCGCCGGCCAGCAATACGTGATCGACACTATTGAAGCTGCTTGATGAATAGAAAAATTGCAGCGCACGCATGACCTCTTGGCACGTCGCCTCCATGAACGGACGCAACACATCGGATTGATAATTATCCGGTAAGCCGCCTTGCTTCTTCGCCAGTCCCGCCTCTTCGTACGACAAACCGTAACGACGCTGAATTTCTTCGGTCAATTGACGCCCACCAAAATTGTGATCGCGGTTATAAACCGAGCGATTGCTGTGCACGACGTTCAAACTCATGGTCGTGGCACCAATGTCGAAAATTGCTACGGTCTTCTCCATGCCGCCGCCGGCCATGTTCTGCGCAATCATCGTATACGCGTTTTCCATGGCGTAGGTCTCGATATCGACCACCTGCGGTTTAAAACCGTGCGCCTCGATCACCGCAATATAATCGTCGACGATTTCCTTGCGACAAGCCGCGAGCAATATATCGACCTCTTCCGGATTGTCCTTCGATGGACCAATCACTTCGAAATCCATATTCACTTCGTTGAGCGGGTACGGAATGTAATGATCGGCCTCGAGCTCGATCTGCATCTGCAGGTCGCGCTCCTTCAATCCGGCCGGCATCTTAATGATCTTCGAAATGACGTGCGCACCGGCAATCGCAATCGCGGCGGTTTTGCATTTAGTGCCGGAGCGCTTCACGGCGCGCTCAACAGTATCGGCAACTTGTTCGATTTCGGTGATCGCATGCTCGACCACGGCATTGAGCGGCAGCGGCTCGACCGCGTAGCGTTCGACGCGATAGTGCTCGCCGTTTTTGCTCAACTCGAGCACTTTGACTGACGACGCGCTGATGTCGATGCCGACTAGCGCGCGATTTTTCTTGCTGAATAGGGCCACAAAAAATCCTCAATTTTCCTGAGGTTATGGTTGATTACTACATCTTTAGGTGAAATACCTTAAAGAATATAGACGAAGTCGTTCGAGAATGACAAATTCGTTCCGCGCAATCCGACGAAACGTTTATACTCGAGTATAGTCGTAGTTATCTCACTAGAAACAAAAGGAATTCCTCCGCGTTATGAATGAATACACGCCGCCGCCAGGGCGCTTTCTATGGTTGCGGCAGGCGGTTCAGAAGCCCTCGCACCTCATTCTTATTAGTCTTTTTGGCTTATTTGCCGCCGGTGTGCTCACCGTGGCGATGGTCGCGCTCGTATTAACGCCAACGCTGCCGGCAGTCAGCGGACTCACCGATAACCGATTAAAAGTCCCCATGCGGGTCTATACCCAAGAAGGCACGCTAATCGGCGAATTCGGCGAAGAAAAGCGAATCCCGGTCAAGATCGCCGATGTGCCGCCGCAGCTCATTAAGGCAATCCTGGCGGCGGAAGACGATTCTTTTTATTTTCACCAAGGCGTGGATTTCCTCGGTATCGTGCGCGCTGCAGTGAATAATCTGCGCAGTGGGCGTCATGGCGAAGGGGCCAGCACCATCACTATGCAGGTGGCGCGCAACTACTTCCTGAGCCCGGAAAAGACCTATACGCGCAAACTGCGCGAAATACTGCTGGCGTTCAAAATTGAGCGCGAGCTCAACAAGGACCAGATTCTCGAGCTGTATATCAATAAGATCTTCCTGGGCAATCGTGCTTACGGTTTTGCCGCGGCGGCGCAGATTTATTTCGGTAAACCGCTGCCACAGCTGACCCTAGCGGAAACCGCGCTCCTGGCGGGTCTGCCCAAAGCACCCTCACGCGATAACCCGTTAACCAATCCGGAGAACGCCAAGGTCCGACGTAATTACGTTCTGCACCGCATGCGTAAGCTCGACTATATCGACGACGCCGCCCTACAGATGGCGCTCGACACGACGGTCAGCGCCACGCCTCACGCGCTGCGCCTTCAGTTCGAAGCGCCATATATCGGCGAGATGGTGCGGCAGTACATGGTCCAAACCTACGACGAAAAAACCTACGGCGGCGGCTTCCATGTGTACACCACCATTCGCGCACGCGAGCAAGAGGCGGCGGATCGCGCCTTGCGCAAGGGCCTGGCGACCTACGATCGGCGCCATGGGTACCGCGGTCCGCTCGGTCGCGAGAAAATTAAAGATAAGTCGGACGTCAGCCAGCTAGACGACCTCTTAAAGGACTATCACGCCATTGCCGACTTATTGCCAGCCATCGTATTGGATGTCGCAGAAAGGAGCGCACAGGTTTACACCCAAGGCGGACAGACGATTGCGTTACCCTGGGCCGGCATTTCTTGGGCCCAGCCCTATATTGACGAAACCGCTGTGGGTCCAGCCCCAAAGGCGGCGCAAGACGTCTTACACACTGGCGATGTCGTATACATCGAGAAACACGACGACGACACTTGGGCACTGGCGCAAGCACCAAAAGTCGCCGGCGCCTTTGTCGCGCTGCGCCCCAGCGACGGCGCAATCATCGCATTGACCGGCGGCTTCGATTTTTACGAAAGTAGCTACAACCGCGTGATCCAAGCCGAGCGTCAGCCCGGCTCGAGCCTGAAGCCCTTCATCTATTCCGCGGCGCTGGAAAAGGGGTTCACGCCGGCGTCGCTCGTGAGCGGCGCGCCCATCGTGATCGAAGATATGAATCTGGAAGACGAATGGCGACCGGAAGACTATAGCCGCAAATTCTTCGGCGAAACGCGTATTCGCAAGGCGCTAACCTTGTCCTTGAATCTCGTATCGGTGCGCCTTCTGCGCGCGATCGGCGTGGACTATGCCATCGACTATCTCACGCGCTTTGGTTTTGAGAAACGTCAACTACCGCGCAATTTATCACTGGCGCTCGGCTCTGCCTCGGTCACGCCGATGCAGCTCACACGCGGTTTTGCAGTATTCGCCAATGGCGGCTACCGCGTCGAGCCGTATTTCATCAGCCGCATCGAAGACGCCGACCATAAAGTAATCTTTCAGGCGACCCCGCCCAGTGTCGGGGGAGAGAAACCGGCCGATCGCGTTATCAGCGAAGAAAACCGCTTCTTAATGACCAGCATGATGCGCGATGTCGTGAGCGCCGGTACCGCCACCGCCGCCATGGAGTTGGGGCGTAAAGATCTGAGCGGAAAAACTGGCACTACGAACGAGCACCGCGATGCTTGGTTTTGCGGCTACAACAGCGATGTCGTCGCTAGCGCTTGGGTCGGTTTCGATCAACCGACACCACTCGGCGCCGGCGAGGTCGGTGGGCGCGCGGCGCTGCCGATTTGGATGGACTATATGCGCGTCGCACTGCAAGGGGTACCGGAAAAACCGCTGGTGCCGCCACCGGGCATCGTAAGCGCGACCATTAACTCCGAAACCGGCAAGCCGACCGATAGCAAGGATCCGCAAGCCATGATCGAATATTTTGTCAGCGGTACCGAACCCAACGCCGCCCCGGTCAATGGCGGACCGCCGCAGCCGACGCCACCGCCGGAGGGCGTCCGCGAGGGGTTATTTTAGTGCCACGATCGCGACTGCCCGAGCGCCGCAAATCGATTCCTAGCCGCAATCATGCGCGACAGGAGATCGTGCAAGAAGCGGCGCGCATCATGGCGGAGGAAGGCGTACGGGATTTTCACGCTGCAAAGCTGAAGGCGGCGCAGCGCCTCAATTTGCCGGCACGCGATTTACCGACGAACGTCGAAATTGATCAAGCATTTGGTAATTACCTGCGGTTATTTCATCCAGAACGACCGGCACTTCATCGGCAGTTACTGCAGATCGCGCTTAAGCTAATGCGCCTTTTGCAACCGTTTTATCCGCGCCTGGTCGGCCCAGTCCTCACTGGAAACGTCACGCGATTCACCGAAATATTCGTCCATGCCGTTGCGGACGCTCCGGAGGATCTGGCGTTTTTTTTTCAGGACCACAACATCGCATACGAGCAGAGCGAGAAGCGCCTTCGTTTCGGCGGAGACCGCACTCGAACCCATACAAATTATCGATTTAGTTTCGATGCGGTCGGAATCGAGGTCGTTGTTTTTTCGCCAGAAACTGTCCGCGAGCCACCGCTAAGCCCGGTCGATGGAAAACCGATCGAACGCTGGAGTGTTTCAGACGTGGAACAGGCCTGGGTCGAAGCCGGTATTTCTCGTATATGACGCGAAGTTTGCTTGCGAAGCCCATAAACCTCCACTACATTTTGGCAGAGCTCGTCGATGTATATACAATACGCGGATCTGGTATGAACAGAACAAATCAAATTTTAACCGCATTGGGCGTTCTTCTTTTGACCTCCTGTGGAGGAAAGGAAGGATCGCCGGATGGAACGATCATTACGTTCAATCCTGCTTCATACACCTGGACCAATAGTGATCCTGCCGCAAGCTGTTATTTCGGTACGCCGGCGCTGCACCAAATCATTCTCAAAAGCCCCAGCGGCACCCCGCTTAACGGTGCGACATTAACCATCTTCGTCGATGCAGCATTCGCGCAACTTTACGATGACAAAAATGATAACTTGATCTTAGATGCCGACGAGATGACTCCCATAGCAGGCGGTAGTCTTGTAACAAAAACGAAAACCTATGGATCTAAGACCATATTTGTCGCGGCGAAGCTTGGCGGTACTGCCTGCTCTGGAAATACGGCAAAGGGCTTGGAATACACCATGGACGTCAGTGTGTTCTCCGGCTCAAATTACGCCATATCGACCCACACCATCACGAGTGAAGCGCCGCCGTAAGATCTTTGCGGTTTTCGGTTGCCACGCCGTATCGCAGATTTCCGTCAATGACGACGCTGACAGCTCAAGCTTGTCCTTCTCCGGGTTCGCGGCCGCTTGTAGAATGCGAACTTTTCCAAATCGAATTCAGTGAAGGCCAAACTCGAACAGTTTCTTTATGCGGCTCTTAGAGCACTTCATGACAATGGTGGCCTAGCTGCCGTTGAGAGTGTGCTCCTGGATCGCACACGCCAAAAAGACCACGGTGACTTCTCCACCAATATTGCACTGGTCCTAGCGAAAGCCAACAAACTAAAACCGCGCGAGCTGGCCGAAAAAATTGTCGCGGCACTGCCACCTTCACCGCTGATCGAGAAAGTCGAAATCGCCGGCCCCGGGTTCATTAATTTTTTCCTAAAGCCCGAAGCGCTTTATCGCACGATCACCGACATCGCCGCCGCGCAGACGCACTTCGGTGAAAGTAAACTCGGCGCAGGTCAGCGCGTCATGGTCGAGTTTGTCTCGGCAAATCCCAACGGTCCGCTACATGTCGGCCACGGCCGCGGCGCGGCTTATGGCGATTCGCTCGCGCGCCTACTGAAGGCCGCCGGATTCGCGGTACATCGCGAGTACTACATCAACGATGCCGGACGCCAGATGGACATCCTCGCCGTCAGCGTGTGGTTCCGCTACCTGGAACTCGCGGGCGTGCGTTTGCCGTTTCCGGCCAACGGTTATAAAGGCGAGTACGTTTACGACATTGCACGCACGCTTACGACGCAACACGGCAAGGAATTTTTGCGCGATAGCGCCGCAATTCTGCGCGATTTGCCGCAAGACGAAATCGCCGAAGGTCAGGGCGATAAGGAGGCATACATCGACGCCCTCATCGAACGCGCACGCACACTCTTGGGTGAGACCGGTTATCGCGCGGTACATGGCGCGGGGCTTTCAGCCATGCTGGCCGACATTCGCGCTGACTTGCGCGAGTTCGGTGTCGAATACGACGAGTGGTTTTCCGAACGCGGATTGATCGACGGCGGCGCGGTGCCGAAGGCGATTGCGCTATTGAAAGCCAACGGCCATTTGTACGAGAAAGATGGCGCGCTCTGGTTTCGCTCCACCGCCTTCGGCGATGAAAAAGACCGTGTGGTAGTGCGCGATAATGGCGTCACGACTTACTTCGCTTCCGATATCGCCTATCACCTAAACAAAATTGAGCGTGGGTTTGCGCACTGCATCAATGTCTGGGGTGCGGATCACCACGGTTACATCCCGCGCGTGCGCGCGGCGCTGGCGGCGATGGATAAAGATCCCGAGATCCTGACGGTGTTGCTCGTGCAATTCGCCATCCTGTACCGCGGCGGACAACGCGCGCAGATGTCGACACGTAGCGGCCAATTCGTCACCTTGCGCGAATTGCGCGCCGAGGTCGGGAACGATGCGGCGCGGTTCTTCTACGTGCTGCGCAAGAGCGAACAGCATATGGATTTCGATCTCGATCTCGCGAAGTCCCAATCGAACGACAACCCGGTGTTTTATATTCAATACGCGCACGCGCGTATTTGCAGCGTATTCGGCCAATTGAAGGAAAAACGGCTCGATTACGAAACCGACGCCGCCAAGATCGGATTCTCGCTACTGAAAGAAGAGCACGAACAGGCACTGTTGCAAACGCTAACGCGTTACCCCGAAGTGATCGAAGACGCAGCACGCGCCTACGAACCGCATCAAATCGCATATTATCTACGCGATCTCGCGAACGATCTGCACACTTACTACAACGCGCATACGTTTTTGCTCGACGACCGCGCCCTGCGTAGCGCACGGCTGCACTTGATCGACGCGACGCGCATCGTGTTAGCAAACGGTCTGCGCCTGCTCGGTGTCTCGGCGCCGGAACGTATGCAGCGCGTCGAAGAACCCAATGGCACGTAGCCGCCGACCGGCGGGTCGCCGCAGCGGCGCCAAACTGCCGCCATGGGCGCTGTTGTTAATCGGTCTTGCGATCGGTGCACTTGTGGCGTGGGGCATTCACCTTTATCTCGCGCGAAGTGCGGCACGCAATGCGGCCGCGCGCGCGCCAATGAAGCCGCGGGCAGAAGCGCCCGCAGTGGCGAGCCCAAAACTCCCGGCGCCGCCAACACCGAAATCGCCGACCACGAAGACCACGCCGAGCGAGACGCGCCCGAAGCCGCGATACGATTTTTATACGATTTTGCCGGAAATCGAACGCGTTATTCCTGACAATGAAACGCGCAAATCAAAAACGAAAACGGCGAAGGTCGACGACACGCGCTATATCCTGCAGGCGGCGTCGTTCGGCGCGTTCGAAGAAGCGGATCGGCTTAAGGCCAAGCTGGCGCTCAGCGGCATGGAAGCGCGCATCGAAAAAATTACCATTGAAGGCAAAGGCGATTACTATCGCGTGCGCCTCGGCCCCTATGCCACCCTCGAGCAGCTCAACATCGACAATAAGAAACTGCGCGACCTCGGCGTGAAGGCGATTCGCCTGGAAGTGAAGAAAGGCCCACCGGCGTAACACTAACCGAAGCGATAATGCTTGCGCACCGGTGTGCGAATATCCCAGACGCAAGACATGCCGGCGGGAAAGGTCACAAGATCGCCCGCACCGATCGTCACTGCCACGCCGCCGTTCGGTGTCACCGTCACTTCGCCTTCCAGAAAGTAACACGTCTCCGATTCGTCGTAGGTCCAGGGAAACTGCGAGACCTCCTTGGTCCATATCGGCCAGCGGCTCACGCCGAGCTGGTTTAATTGCGCCGCAGTCGGCGCTCGCGTCACGGAAATTTCTCCATTCGGTAAATTCTTTGCGTGGCTCATGCTTTTCCCTCGGTAAATAAACGTTGTTTTTGACGAAACAGCGCCGAAATGTCTTGTTCGCCGTAACCCTCGGCGATCATGCGCCGGTAATGAATCAAGGTCATCTCTACCAGCGGTAGCTGCGCCTTCCGCGCCTCGGCCAATGATTTACACAAAAATAAATCTTTCTGATGCAGCGCCATTTTAAATCCCGGCGCGAAATCGCCGCGCAACATGGTGGCGCCGCGATGCCGTAAATGCCAACTATCACCAGCGCCGCCACTTAACACATCGACCACTTTTTCCATTGGCAGCCCAAGCGCCTCGCCGAAGGCGAGCGCTTCGGTCACCGCTTGGTTGATGCCGGCGACCATCACTTGATTCACCGCCTTTGTCGCTTGGCCGCTGCCGACGGGACCCATGTGTTCGGCGCGCGCACTGATCGCGCCAAAAAGCGGCTTGGCGCGCGCGAACGCGTTCGCGTCGCCGCCGACCATCATGACCAGTGTCGCCTTGCGTGCGCCTTCGACGCCGCCGGACACCGGTGCGTCGAGAAATTCTGCACCGACACGAGCGAGCTTGGCGGCAGCGGCACGCGCCGTGTCCGGGCTCACGGTCGATGTGTCGATCACGATGGTTCCGGCGCGTAGCGCCGGCAAAATCGCGTCGACGATCTCCAGGACATCTTTGTCTTCCGTCAGCGATAGCAAAATGACATCGCAGCGCGCCGCCAAAGATTGCACGTTTTCCTCGAGAAAAACGCCGGTTTTTTGCGCCACCGCGGTGCCGCGGGTGCGCGTGCGATTCCACAGCGCGCGCAAATATCCGACCTTTGCCAGATTCTGCGCCATCGGCGCGCCCATATTTCCCAAACCAATTACGCCGACCTCAAACCGACTATCGCTCACGCGCCTCTCCCCAAAAAAATTTTTGCCAAACTGAAAAAATGAAATTGCATTGACGAAAAAACCTGCCTATCATGCGCGCGAATTCCACGGCATCGGCGTTGAGCACCTTGGCGCGTTCGGGGCCGAGCTGGTCGAAGCCGATGCGCG
>CAZCAK010000047.1:0-8977 GCA_964496605.1 uncultured Acidiferrobacteraceae bacterium
AAAAACATCTTTAAATTGATTCATCCCGGCGTTGGTAAACAGCAAGGTCGGATCGTTATGCGGGACGAGCGGGCTGCTGGGCACGATGCGATGATCGTGCCGCGCAAAAAAATCTAAAAATTTTTGGCGAATTTCCGAACTTTTCATAAATATTCAGATTAATAGTCGTCCTGCGAGTTCAACACTTGGCGAATCTGCTCGTAGGCGAATCCCCGTTGTTGTAAAAAACGAATTTGCTTGGCAGTCTCGGCCGCAGTCTTCGGCGGCTCGACGCCAAACTTCTTGCAACGCACCTCGCGCAATAGCGCACGCCAGTCTGCGGTTTGTGTATCGACGACCTCGGCGATTAACGCGTCGCTCACACCTTTGCGGCGCAATTCCTGCGCGATATAGAGCGGACCGAATCCACGCCTCCGGCGCATCGTTGCCAGCGCCTCGGCAAAGCGCACATCCGACAGCAAACGTTGGCTTTGCAGCGCCGTCACCACTGCCTCGACGACCGCTGCGGCAAAGCCTTTTTGTTTTAACTTGGTTTGGAGTTCGTGCGCGCTGTGTTCGCGTCGCGCCAACATCGCGAGCGCCGCGGCGCGCGCTGGCGCGACATCCATCGTTAGGCGTCGGCCTCTTCCGGTATCGCCTCGTCGTCGGCTTCCACCATCGCCGCGCCGGGCTTGGTTAAGGCCTGACGAATACGCGATTCTAAATCGGCCGCAATCGATGGATTATCTTTCAAAAATTGCCGTGCGTTATCTTTGCCCTGGCCGATGCGCTCCTTGTTGTACGCATACCAGGCGCCGGATTTTTCCACTAGACCGGCGGCCACACCCAAGTCGACCAATTCACCTTCTTTGGAAATCCCTTGGTCGTACAAAATATCGAATTCGCATTGACGAAACGGCGGCGCAAGTTTGTTCTTCACCACCTTGACGCGCGTTTGACTGCCGATCACTTCCTCGCCCTTCTTGATCGCACCGATGCGGCGGATATCGAGTCGCACCGAGGCATAAAACTTGAGCGCATTACCGCCGGTGGTAGTTTCTGGATTGCCAAACATGACACCGATCTTCATGCGAATTTGATTAATGAAAATCACCATCGTATTCGAGCGCTTGATGTTCGCCGTCAGTTTGCGCAAGGCTTGCGACATGAGGCGCGCCTGTAAGCCCATATGCGAGTCGCCCATCTCGCCTTCGATTTCCGCTTTCGGTGTTAACGCCGCGACCGAGTCGACCACCACGATATCGATGCCACCGGAGCGCACCAGCATATCGGTAATTTCCAAGGCCTGTTCGCCTGAGTCCGGTTGCGACACCAGGAGGTCGTCGACATTCACGCCAAGTTTTTTGGCATAGCTCGGATCGAGCGCATGTTCCGCATCGATAAAGGCGGCGCTGCCGCCGAGCTTCTGCGCCTCGGCAATGACTTGCAGGGTTAGTGTGGTTTTACCGGAGGACTCCGGACCGTAAATCTCAACGACGCGCCCGCGCGGCAGGCCGCCGATACCTAAGGCGACATCGAGACTGAGTGAACCGCTGGGGATAGTTTGTATATTGGGGACCGCGCCGGCATCGCCGAGACGCATCACCGAACCCTTACCGAATTGTTTCTCGATCTGACTTAAGGCAGCGGTCAAGGCCTTGGCTTTATTGCTTTCCATGAATCATCCCCCTGGGTGCCCATTTGGGCGCGCGTCTAAAAGAACCGCGATTATCCCATAGGCCCGGCAGGCAGCCTAGCCTAAGCCGCGGTGTCATTGGCAGTTTCTGTCTGAATCAGAATGAACGGTGTCGTCTATGTCTCACTAGCATGGCCGCGGAGGCTTGGCCTGGGGTGATGGACGACTAACCTTGGCGTTTTCCGATCTAGGGCTTGGCGCGTGCCAATAACCCCTCGATCGCCGCCACCACCGCCTGGCAGCGGATGGCATCGCGGTCACCCTCGAAATAAAACGTTTCGGTGTCGACCGAGCCCGGCTTTTCCGCCCACGCCATACACACCATACCCACTGGCTTTTCGGGCGTACCGCCGCCGGGACCGGCGATGCCCGTCACGGAGACGGTCAGAGTCGCGTTGCTATGCGTAATGGCGCCGCGCGCCATCGCGGCGGCCGTCTGCTCGCTCACCGCGCCGTACTGCGCCAAAATCTCGGCATCGACCCCTAGCATTTCGCGCTTGGCGGTATTGCTGTAAACGACGAATCCGCGCTCGAACCACACCGAAGCCCCGGGAACCGAGGTAATGACCTGCGCAATCCAGCCGCCGGTGCAGGATTCCGCGGTGGCAATCACCTTACCGCAGGTGTTAAGTGCCTGGCCCAGTTGCTTCGCCAGTTCGCGCGCGTCTATTTCAGTAACCATAAAATTCCCTGCAATCCCATTGCGGCAAAAATCCCGGCCATGACATCGTCCAACATCACGCCCCAGCCCCCAGGCAGGCACTCTAGCGCTCGAATTGGCGGCGGTTTCGCGATATCGAACAAACGGAATAAGCCGAAACCGAGCGCGATATTCAGCACGGTTGCGGGCGCGGCGGTCATGGTGATCAGAAAGCCGACGATTTCGTCACAGACGATCGCGCCATGATCGACGACACCCCAACGGCGACCGGCGTATTGCGCCGACCATACGCCCAATAGCAGCAAGATCAGCGTCACACCAAGATACATCGGCAAGGCCAACCCCTGCATGAGACCATAGATCGGCAATGCGATGAGGGTACCGAAGGTGCCGGGGGCGCGCGGCAATAGGCCGGCGCCGAAACCGGCGGCGAACCACAGTCGCAGATCGCGACCGAGTTTAGGACGCGGGGGGCTTGGGGCGGAAATGGTCGTAACCCTGAAGCGCCGGCATATACGCGGCACCGGCTTCGTCGCGGATACGCAAACCCGGCGTCGATTCGATGGTGCCGATACAACTGAACGAACAATTTAACTGCGGCATGACGCGATTGAACGCGCGCTCTTGCTCTGGCGCCAAGGTAAAACACAGCTCGTAGTCGTCGCCATGCGTTAAGGCCATATCCCACCCGATATCGGCGAATACCGCGGCATACGCCGGCGACACCGGCATGCGTTTAAGCTCGAGCGTTGCACCGACGCCGCTCGCGCTTAACACGTGACCGAGATCGGCGACCAGCCCATCGGAAATATCGATGCAACTCGAGGCCAAGCCCCGCAGCTTAAGCGCCACATCGACGCGCGGTCGCGGGCGATTGAGTTTCGCCACAACGTTCGTTCGATATTGCTCCGGCACGGCGAGCTTACCTTGCCACACCGCAAGTCCCAAGGCGGCATCGCCCAAGGGACCGGAGACCCAAATACGATCGCCGGCGCGCGCGCCGCTGCGGCGTAATGCCTGACCTTGCGGCACGATACCAATGGCGGTGATGGTGATGCTGAGCGCACCGCGTGTCGTATCGCCGCCGATTAATTCGATATTAAATTCGCGCGCCAAGTCGAACAGACCGGCGCTGAAATCTTCCAGCCAGGTTTCGTCGACGCTGGGTAGACTTAACGCCAAGGTAAACCACGCCGGCGTCGCACCCATCGCCGCGAGATCGCTCAAGTTCACTGCCAGTGCCTTGTAACCGATATCGCGCGGGTGCGCGCTATCGGGGAAATGCACGCCACCGATCAGCGTATCGGTGGTGACAACGATTTCATGCTGCGCCGGCGCTTGGACCAATGCCGCATCGTCGCCAATACCGACTACGGTGTCGGCACGGGTAACGCTGCCGCGCTGAAAATAACGCCGAATGAGTTCGAACTCATTCATGCAGATTACGGCGCGGGAATCTCGCTCGCGCGGACTTGCAATGCGAACTTATCGAGCACGCCGTTGACGTAGCGGTGACCGTGTTCAGCACCGAATAACTTCGCGAGCTCGATCGCCTCGTTCAAGATCACGCGGTAGGGAATTTCCAAACGATGCTGTAACTCGTAAGCCGCGAGACGCAAAATCGCGCGCTCGACCGGGTCCACCTCGGCGATGTTACGATCGACATGCGGCGCCAGAGCGGCGTCGAGCGCCGGCGATTGTGCCGGCACCTCTTGCACCAGCAGGCGAAAATAGTCCGCGTCCGCGCCCTTCAGATTTTGGTCTGAAATAAAATGCCGCTCGATCTCATTCGCGGCCTGACCCGTCAACTGCCACTGATACAGGGCCTGCACCGCAGCCTGCCGCGCCTTATTACGACTACCTTGTGCCATGCACTAACCACGCAGCTTCTTTAAAAGATTAACCATCTCAATTGCGGACATTGCCGCATCCACACCCTTGTTGCCGGCCTTGGTACCGGCGCGTTCGATCGCTTGCTGAATCGTATCGACCGTCAATACGCCGAAGGCGATCGGTAACTCATATTGCATACTCACTTGCGTAATGCCTTTGGCGCATTCGCCGGCGACGTAATCGAAGTGCGGCGTCTCGCCGCGAATCACTGCACCGAGCGCGATTAAGGCGTCGTAGTTCTTGGTTTGCGCCATGGTTTTCAGGGCCAGCGGGATTTCATAGGCGCCGGGCACGCGCACGACATCGATATTGCCGTCGCCGCCGTGGCGCTGAATCGTGTCGAGCGCACCTTCGAGCAAACGCTCGCCGATAAAGCCATTGAAGCGCCCGAGCACAATGCCAAAGCGTGTACCGCGGACCGATAATTCACCATCGATATTTTTTACGTTCATCGTGTTCTCTTTTTTTCTTGGGCGGCGCCGTCGGCGGCGCCGATATATTCCACAATTTCCAAACCAAAACCGGACATGCCCGGCGCCTTGCGTGACTGCCCGAGCACGCGCATCTTACCGACGCCGAGTGCTGCCAGGATTTGACCACCCAAGCCGTAGGTGCGTAATTCGTTTTTCGCCGGTGTCGCCTTGGTGCGCGCCTCGCTGACGCCACCCGCGAGCAATTGCACCCGCTCGGTTAAGCCTGCAGTTCCGCTCGGTTGATCTAACACCACCACGACGCCGCGGCCCTCGGTAGCGACGCGCGCGAGCGCGCTGCGTAAACTCCAACCGCTATCGTGATGCGTCTCGGTAATCAGATCGAGCAGGTTCTCGTGCACATGCACGCGCACCAATGTCGGCTGGCCGGCGGCGATAGTGCCGCGGACCAAGGCGAGATGCACGCGATCTTCGATGTCGTCGTGAAATAAATAGGTTCGAAATTCGCCGAACTCGGTGTGCACATTCGACTCGCCGATGCGCTGTACCGTCGCCTCGTGTTCCATCCGATAGTGAATCAGATCCGCGATCGTACCGATCTTGAGCCCGTGTTCTTCGGCAAAGCGCGTCAGCTCCGGCAGCCGCGCCATGCTGCCGTCGTCTTTTAAAATTTCGCAAATGACACTCGCCGCGCTAAAACCCGCGAGACGCGCCAGATCGACCCCCGCCTCGGTATGACCGGCACGTGCCAACACGCCGCCGCGCTGCGCCATGAGCGGAAAAATATGCCCCGGCTGCACTAAATCGCTCGGTTTGGCGTCAGCCTTTACCGCAGCGCGAATAGTGGTCGCACGGTCGGCCGCGGAAATGCCGGTAGTCACACCTACGGCAGCCTCGATCGAGACGGTAAATTTGGTCGAGAAGCGCGCGGCGTTATCGCTTACCATTAGCGGCAGGTGAAGCTGCCGACAGCGTTCGGCGGTGAGCGTCAGACAAATCAGGCCGCGACCGTATTTGGCCATGAAGTTGATATGCTCTGGTTGCACGACGTCCGCCGCCATGAGTAAATCGCCCTCGTTTTCGCGGTCTTCGTCGTCCATGATCACGACCATGCGGCCGCGCCGCATTTCCTCGATGATCTCCGCTATTGGGCTGATTGCCATGAACCGCTGCTACTCGCTAATTTGGACACCGCAATGGCTATTGTAACCCGGCGCCCTGCCGATGGCGCAGTGATCGACCGTTTATCGCCAAACCAATCGCGATGGACGGCACCGCGGCGGCTTTTAACCGGATGGGCGACCTGTAGCCGCTTTGGGCGGAGCAGCGGCATTGCCCGGCAATGCCAAAGCCGTAAGCTTAAGGAGGTCGATTTAGTCGACCTGGTACGTCCAAAACTGAGTCCCAAGCCTTGGCTCAAGGACGCGAGTCTCGGTACCGGCGAAGCCGGTTGATGTCCGAATGTTGATGGAAGCCCGATTGAAAGCACAAGAACAGCCGGCGGTTGCCACATCGAGTATCGATAGCCCCATCGGCGCTATCCCGCCCTCGAGTGTCTGCACGACATCGTCGCCCACCATAATGCCAGTAGCAGCAGCACCGGCACCCGTGCCATACCAGACCTACGGCCAACGTGGGCCTTATCTGCTGGTCGAATGTCTACATCGCGGCGTACGCACCCAAGTCGTCATGGCGCACGATACACAGCTCGAACGCAGCGTAACCTTAAAAATGCCGGTCGACGAACGTCGCGGACCGCACCGCCAGGCGGCGGCTTTACGCGCCGAGGCGCGCCTGCTCGCAAACTTCAACCACGTTAATATCGTCGATCTCTACACCATCGTCGAAGACGACGTTGGGCCTTATCTTGTGATGGAGTATCTCGTCGGCGACACCCTCGCGACGCGTCTTGCGCGCGCACCGCTCGATGCCGATACCGCGACGGATTATTTCCAACAGTTATTGAACGGCCTCGACGCGGTACATCGCCTCGGTATCGTCCACGGCGATTTGACACCGACGAATATTTTCATCACCACCGACGGCACGGTAAAGATCCTCGATTTCAGCACCGCGCATATCGACGCCTACGCCGACGGCGGCCGCGAACAACTGGCGGACGACAGCCTGCCGTATCATGCGCCGGAACGATTGCACGACAGCGTCTGCGACGCCGCGACCGATATTTATATGGTCGGTATGTTGCTGTATCACAGCGTCTGCGGCACCGATGCGCCGGCAATTAATAGCGCTGGTGTTACTGCACAGCTTGCGGCCTTGCCTAAAGGCTTGGGCGCAGTCATCGCGCGCGCCACCGCAACCGATCCGCAACAACGTTATCGCAGCGCCGCCGAATTCCGCGCCGACTTAATGCCGACACTCGGCAAGGTGCCGGGGAAACTCATCGCGGCGTCGCCAAAACCACTCGCACAGTGGACCTGGCAGCGTTATCGCGACCTTACGGCGAAAATCACATCGCTGCCCGCGTTTTACGTTGACGCCGCCTTGGTCACGATATTGCTGGCCTTCATCGTCGGCCTTGGACTCACGCCGGCCAAGAAGGCAAAACCCGAGCGCATCGACACCGCGACCGCAAGCGTTGAAACCGCGACCGCAACAACGGCGCCGGCGCCACGATCGGCGCGCGTGCTAGCAGAAGCTACACCGGTGAAACCGAAACCGCGTGACGAAAATACCGGCGAGCGTTATCGCAGCCTGCGCAAGGCCTGGGGCACCGAATAATGTCACCAGCGCGCATACTGGCACTGGGCATCGTTTTCATCGCCAGTGCCGGTTGCGCGCACAACTCGCCCGATAGCGAGTGGCGCTGCCGTCTCAACGAAACACCCTCCCTACCCTACGCGCCCATGTCGCGTACGTTTCAAGTCGATAACCTACCTGATAGCACCGTCGTCGCGGCACATATGTACTCGCTCTACAGCACGCGCAGCGAAGTCATGCCGTGCAGCAATCTCGCGATCGTGAAGGAAATCCATATACGCGCCGCGCCAGGAAAAAATCTGCGTCTGCGCGAGCATCGCAAACTGATCGACGCGCGCGGCCGCACACTGCAAGAAAACGAAGAGGACATCAGCCAGCAGATTACCGTCAGCGCAACCTATCGCGGGATTTTAGCGCTGACAATTCCGGCGGAGACCAAGCCCGGGACTTATCGGCTGGTAAGCACGGTCTACGTCGATGGATTGGCCGATGAGCCGGTGGCCTTAAATCAGGCCAGTACCCGCTTCACCGTGATGGCGTCGGGGCAAGCATTGACACCGGCACCGAAGGCCACGCGACCGCGGCAAGATCAAACTGCAAGGAATACGATTTCAAAAAACCGTGTGCCTTGAGTTACGTTGGTCGGATCCTTACTTGATCGCATCGCACACAGCGCAATGGCTGTCTACGAATCGTGTTTGACATAGGTACGCGATTCTCTCGCTCTCCAAACCAGCCATCTGATATCGCTTCAATTGGTCACATTTCGATCCACTAAACAACGGTGCCGGATACTGTACCAATCGATAATCGCGCTGCAAAAAGCAAAGGACGTAACGATCGCTAAATATTGTTCTGCCTTTACCACCACTTTCAAAAAATCGAGCCGTTTCAATATCGCCAATCTTCTGACCCTCTTCTTCTGTTAAGGGTATCTTTGCTAGTGCGCGCGCCTGTTGCATACACTCTTTAGCAATGTCTTTTTCCGCCTCCTGGGTAAAACCGACCGGCGGGATTAACACCGAAGTCTTTTTAGAGGCCGCACATCCACTTGGTAGAATTGCGCACAACACTATTAGGTATGTGTGAAAATTTTTCACTGATGATTCCGATATCAGCTACATCCACCTGTTGGTCCAAATAAAGCTCTAACCCAACATAAAGCGTTAGTACCGATATTGCGACCTAGTAATCTCGCGCTACGATCGGATTAACATTCACTGCGCCCGCGTACGGTGCGATAACAGATGCCGCAACAATTGGTGTGGCAAGCCCAACATTCACCCAATTAAGGGCGTCTCCAAACTGCTTTGCGAATCCGGTCAAATCTTGAAGATCGCCCACGTATTCACCGGTCTGAACATACCAGTAGTTGTTATTCAGCCAGTCATGAACACCAGCATACGCCTCAACAAGGAGATCTTGAAAAGAACCGGGCGCGTACGCTTTCCCAAATATAGAACCCGGTCCGCCCTGGACGCCGCCTAATGGACTCGGTTTCTCCCCGGCAAATAAACAAAGTGGGCCCATATGGCAACGCCCACCACCTAGTTTTTTGCCGTCTCCATGATACCCGGCGCTTACACCACTCGCATT
>CAZCAK010000048.1:0-3551 GCA_964496605.1 uncultured Acidiferrobacteraceae bacterium
CGTACCCTGCGGCTCGACCCAGGTCGAACGCCGCGCGATTCGCGAGTCGGCGCTCGGCGCCGGCGCGCGCGAGGTATACCTAATAGAAGAACCGATGGCGGCGGCGATCGGCGCCGACCTGCCGATCGCCGATCCCACCGGCTCCATGATCCTCGACATCGGTGGTGGCACCAGCGAAGTCGGGGTCATCTCGCTCGGCGGCATCGTGTACTCCCATAGCCTGCGCATCGCGGGCGATAAAATGGACGAGGCGATCATCAATTACGTCCGCCGCAAGTATGGCCTCCTGATTGGTGAGGCGACTGCAGAGAAGGTCAAGAAAGACATCGGTACCGCCTGGCATAACAGCGAGGTGCGGCAAATGGAAATTAAGGGCCGCCACATCGCCGACGGCGTGCCGCGCAGCATGGTCATCACCAGTAAAGAGGTGCACCTAGCCCTGAGCGAAGGTCTCGCCGGTATCGTCAGTGCCATCAAGTCCGCCTTGGAACAGACCCCGCCGGAACTCGGCGCCGATATCGCCGAGAAGGGCCTGGTGGTGGCCGGCGGCGGCGCGCTACTGCGTGACCTCGATCGCATGCTGATGGAGGAAACCGGCTTGCCGATCGTCATTACCGACGACCCGCTCACCTGCGTCGCCCGCGGCTGCGGTCGCGCACTCGAGGAAATGGAAACCTTAGGCGATGTATTCGCTTACGAATAGCCGCTATAGTTCTTACAGGGTTTCGGTGTAACTGCGACTTGGGCGCCTAGGGAAATCCGGGTTCCAAGTCGTTTTGTTTTATAAGGGCGTCTGCGTCCCGCAGCCACTATGATCACACTCTCCGGTTGGACCATTAAACCACCGTCGATGTTTACGCGGCTGGTGGTGCTTGTACTGATATCGGGCGTCATGATGCTCATGGATCACCGTGGGCATCAACTCCAGCGCATTCGCGCCGGCCTCGACGTGATGGTGTACCCGTTGCAGATCCTCGCATCCCTGCCGGTGCGTATTGGCGGCGGTGTTGCCGATTTTTTTCGCGGCAAAACCGGCTTGCAGGAAAATTACAACCGCCTGCAGGAAGAGCAACGCGCCTTGCTGTTAAAACTGGAAAAATATAGCGCCCTGGAGGCCGAGAATGCGCACTTGCGCGGTCTGCTCGGGGCGGCCCAACATTTGACCGAGCGCGCCACGGTCGCCGATATCATCGAACTCAGTCCGGAGCCGTTCTCGCGCAAAATCGTCATTGCCAAGGGTAGTAATAGCGGTCTTTATCTGGCGCAACCGGTGGTCGATGCGTTCGGGATTATGGGCCAGATCACGGAGCTTAGCCCGGTGACGAGCAAGATCACACTCATCACCGATCCCAGCCACGCCATCCCGGTACAGGTGGTACGCAATGGTCTACGCGCCATCGTGTTCGGCACCGGCGCCCACGATGTGGTGGAGGTCCCCTACCTCACCGCATCGGCGGATATCCGCGATGGCGACGAACTGGTCAGCTCCGGCATGGGCGGCGTATTCCCGGGGGGATATCCGGTGGCGAAGATTCTGCGTGTGATCAACAACCCGAACGAGTCGTTTTTGAAAATTATTGCCCGCCCCGCGGCGCATCTTGACCATAATAAAGAAGTGCTCTTGATCTGGCCGGGCGGCGACAAACCCGCGGCCGAAAAAGCCCCAAAACCGAAGAAATGAACCTCACACCGAAAAGCCAAAAACGCCTCCTTATTAATGCGACGTTTTTTGCCGCAATTCTCTTGTCGATCATGCCGGTACCGGCCTGGGCCGAGCCGTTCCGTCCCGATTGGGTCGGTCTGGTATTGATTTACTGGTGCATGACCGCGCCGGATCGGGTCGGCGTCGGCACCGGCTGGTTGGTCGGCCTCATTATGGACGTACTCTATGGTGCACTACTGGGACAGCACGCCCTAGCCAAGGCCCTGCTAGCCTTCGTTGTGCTAAAAATTCATTTACAGGTGCGTATGTTTCCGCGTTGGCAACAAGGCGTCACCGTATTCGTCCTCATCGGCCTGAACCAACTCTTAATCGTATGGATCAAAGGTGCAACCAACCAAGCGCCCAATACCTGGGCATACTGGATCCAAACGATCGTGAGTGCACTGATCTGGCCATGGCTTTTCATCTTATTGCGTGACCTGCGGAGGCGCGCGAACTTCGCCTGAACATGCACGGCCGCGTCGCAATCAAAGATTATCTACGCGAAAGCCGCGTTAGTAACTCACGCCTAATCGTCGCCGGTATCGGTGTGCTGGTGTTGGTGTTTCTTCTGTTCCTGCGTCTGGTGTATCTGCAGATCTTTAATCACAAATACTACGCGACACTGTCGCAGGAGAACCGCGTCAACCCGGTGCCGATTCAGCCGGCACGCGGCCTCATCCTCGATCGCAACGGTGTGGTGCTGGCGCAGAATTTCCCGGTGTTCTCGCTCGAAATCGTGCCGGAGCGTGTCGACGACATGAACGTACTGCTCAAGGACTTGAGTCATATCGTGACCTTGAGCGAACGCGATATCCGCAATTTCCGGCGCCAGGTGCGCGATAAACCGCATTATGAACGCATCACCTTGCGCTCACATTTGAGCGAAGAGGAATCGGCACGCATCGCGCTGCAGCGGCTGCATCTCGACGGCGTGGAGCTCACCGCGCGCCTGCAACGACATTACCCATTCGCCGGTCTCGGCGTACATGCACTCGGTTACGTCGGCCGGATCAACGAACAAGAGGCGCAGAAGCTCGATAAGTCGACTTATAAGGGCATGCTGCACATCGGCAAATTGGGTGTGGAGCAAACCTACGAAGACTTATTGCTGGGTAAAGTCGGCTTCGAACAAATCGAGACCGATGCCCACGGCCGCGCGATTCGCGCACTCGGCCGCATCCCGCCGCATGCCGGGCAGAACCTGCATCTGTATCTCGATGCCAAAATGCAAGCCATGGCGGAGCAAGCGCTCGGGCGCTTCAAGGGTGCCGTGATTGCGCTCGACACCCATACCGGCGGCGTGCTGACCTTCGCGAGTACACCGACCTACGATCCGAACCTGTTCATCAACGGCATCGACGTTGAGAATTACAACGGTCTACGCAACGATCGCAATAAGCCGCTCATCAATCGCGCCTTGAACGGTCGTTACGCACCCGGCTCCACGATCAAACCGTTCTATGGCTTGATGGGGCTTAACACGCCGGGCTTTTCGCCCGACAAGCTCGCGACCTGCCCCGGCTGGTATAGCCTGCCTGATAGCACGCATCGCTTTCGTTGCTGGAAGGCCGAAGGCCACGGCACGGTTAATCTGCACGATGCCATCGTGAAATCGTGCGACGTTTATTTTTATAAGCTCGCGGTGCAGAGCGGCCCGGATCGCATGAAGCAATTCTTGTCGTCGATCGGTTTCGGCGCCAAGACCGGCATCGATCTCGAAGGCGAATCCATCGGCGTAGTACCGTCGCCGGAGTGGAAGCGGGCGAATAATTTAACGTGGTATCCCGGCGACACCGTCATCTCCGGTATCGGCCAGGGCCCGATCCTAGTGACGCCGCTGCAACTC